>PCTK01000111.1:0-158 GCA_002786505.1 Nitrospinae bacterium CG22_combo_CG10-13_8_21_14_all_47_10
ACCTTGGAGATCATGGGAATGCGCTCAATAAAGGATTCCAGAAAATCAGACTTGGGTTCTTCGAGAAGGTCGGCGAGGAGACGCATCGTTTCGAGAATTTTTCCTGCGGTATTTCCAAAACCTTCAAAAAAGCCCAGAGATTTTAAATACCTCGCCAC
>PCTK01000111.1:204-656 GCA_002786505.1 Nitrospinae bacterium CG22_combo_CG10-13_8_21_14_all_47_10
GATTTTTGTAATGCATCAAAAAGTTGATCCGGGTTCTGGATTACATTTCCATCGACCAATATTTGTTTCCCGTTGATGGCATGAATTTGCAAAAAGTTGCATAAAAACTGGCTCCAACTGTCCGCATGGTGTTGAAGTTTGCCAGCCATGAAGCTGGTCAGAAACCTTTGGCCTGAACCGATCTTTTTAAAATCTCGAATAACAGGGCCGGTGCTGTAAAAAGGTTGGAAATCTATGAGAAGCTTTTTTTCTGGAGGTGAAAATGATACCCCCGTGATCTTTTCGCGCAAATCGAGAAACTCCTCCGCGCTCAATTGGTCAACGAGTTTATTTTCGCTTTTAATTCCGTAAAATTTATATTGGGCGATTTGTTCCCGAAAAAGAACAACAAGATAATTTTCCTGAAGAAGGATTTCCTGGGTTTTTGAAAAAAATAAATCCAGGCTATTTCC
>PCTK01000111.1:673-6223 GCA_002786505.1 Nitrospinae bacterium CG22_combo_CG10-13_8_21_14_all_47_10
ACCCATGACAACGGTGGCGACAAAATTCCTTAAAACCTAATAGGATTTCATTGTGTAAAAAATGCCGGGATTCTCTCTTTTCGAGCTCGTATACGAATTCTCGGAAGAGCGGAACCTCATCTATGGGTATGATTGAAGAAAGCTCAATGTTCTCGCTCAATTATTCCCCCAGAAATTTATAATGGCGTATTCCTTCAAGTATGCCTGCGGCGTATTTTTCATTGGCAAAGTATATACCGCGTTTCCCTTTGAGTTTTTCAAGTTCTGCGCAGTAATTTCCAACGACAACTCCTTTAGGGTCGCCCTTCAGCATTTCTTCGTCATTCCCTGAGTCTCCGCAGACCAGAAAGTTTTCCAAAGGGATGCCCCATTTGTAACTGATATATCGAATGGCTTTTCCTTTTGAAGCCCTCTGTGGAAGTATATCCAGAAAGGCCCCATGGGAATAAATGAGATTGTAATGGCACCGGTTGGTGGTTAAAAGGTCGTGGATTTTTTTTATGTGATTCTCATTGGGGTCCATGAAATAGCTGATCTTGAATTGCCCCTCAAAATCATTTTTCTGTGGTACAAGAAAATCCAGACTTGCCAGCAATTTCTTGATCCGTTCTTTTTGCCACTTTTGGTTGATATGAGTGGCCCAGCCAATGTCCGGGGCTTTCAAACCTTCATAATAGATTTGACTTCCAATGGAGCTTATAAAAATATCAGGTGGGTCCACGTTATGCTCCGTAAGATGGTCTATGGCAGATTCGATGGTGCGTCCGGTGGCAACGGCAAACCCAATATCATGATGATGCTTGCGTAGCAGGGCCATGAATTCATTTAAAGAATCAGCGTCTCCGATTAGGGTATTGTCGATGTCGGCAACAATTATTTTATTCAGCTTAATAAGCCTCTTTGCCACTGGAGTGGCGGCTTTCACAGTTAGCGGGGTTTTGGTAGAAGCTCGGGTTAACTTTATAATTGCCTCCAGATAACGGTCAATGTGGGCACCCCATGCATAATGTTTCCGAACATTGTTGATTCCATTTGTAGAAAATTGTTTCCATAATTCTTCATCGGCAATAATTTTTTTTATAGCTACGTTTATGTTCCCAGGGTCCAGGACATCAACCAGAATGCCGTTTTTGCAATTTCCAATAATATCAACGGGCCCACCATCATTGGTAGCAACTATTGGAGCGCCGCATGCTCCCGCTTCCAAAAGCGTCAGGCCAAATGGTTCGGTCATTGCCGGGTTGACAAAAACACCTTTACTTTCGGCCGTTATGCGGTAAAGCTCAGGAACCTCAAAGGTGAAATCATGTTTTTTGGGACAAGCCATCTTTCCGTATAAATCGTACTTGTCCATCAGTAACAGGGCTTCGGTCAGAACCCCTTTTTCGTTTTCCTCCATCTCTGAGATATCGCGGCGAATGCCGAGAAAAACAGCCAGATTCGCCATGGCTTGTAATTCTTTATTTTCCCCAAAGGCCTGGATTAATGCCGCGATATTTTTCCGCTTTTCGGGTCTATTCAATGCCAGAATCAAAGGCTTGTCGGGGTTCATAAAAAATCGATGGAGCTCATTGAGAATTGCCACTTTTGCCTGGCGATAGGATTCATCCTTGATTTTGCCGATCTGCTCCTCGTAGTAGGGGAAAAACCGGTCCAGCTCCAGGCCCGGCGGATTAACGATAAATTTTGGGCAATCCTTGTTTTTATAGAGTCCATACTGGTTGGTTATCTCCTGCCTGGTGCTGGAAATTACCAGATCGGCGCAGGTCAGAACCTTTTCTTCTACTTCCAGGCGGCGATTCATGTGAAACTTTTTGTTGATGTCTTCACTGGTCATTCCACTTTCCATTAATTTTTGGCGCTTGTTTTGGCCCAGGGAGTGACCCGTGAAAACAAAAGGGGCACCGAACATCGAAGCCAGTGTCATGGCTACATAGCCTCCATCAGCATAATGGCCATGGAAGATATTTGGCTCCAATGGTTCCTTCTTCAAAAACTTCAGGGTTTTATCGACATACTCATCCATGTGGGGCCAAAGTAATTCTTTCCTGATATATTTTCCGCCTCCGCATGGAATGCGGACGATCCTGGCCTTGCTTGAAATTGGTTCAATTTCCACCGAGTAATCGCGGGATAAATTCCGGTCCTGAATCCAACGGGTGAACAAGTCAACTTGCGCCACCTCTGGTCGATTCGCAAGCGCATGAGCCAGCTCCAGCACATACTTCACCTGCCCACCGGTATCTGCGTCGCGTCCCATCTCGACATTGTTTGAGCGGATTAACCCGTGAATGCTGAATAAAAGGATATACAGGCTGGTTTTATTTTTTTTCATGGTTCAACCATTATTTTGGTAAAAGTCCGGGTTATCCGGAATGGCTCCTGCCAGTGTGCAAATCTGAGATGCAAATAAAGAGGCTTCATTTAACAATTTTTCATCCTTCCATTGATTGAGAAAACCAAATACAAGCTTTGCTGAAAATGCATCACCTGCTCCAACACTGCTCTGAAAGTGCTCCACCAAGCCGGCTTTTTGAGTCTGAAAAACTTCCCGGTTTTTGCGGTGCATTTCACTTCCCGCTTCACCTTTGGTAATGCATAAAATATCAATATCGTATTCTGATAAAATTTTCCGGGCTATGGATTGAAGGTTGTCGGAGGCGCTCCAATTAAAAATTTCCTTCAGCTTGAAAACCTCCTCATCGTTGGCCTTTAAATAGTTACAGCCTGAAAGGGATTGTTGCAGGATGTCACGGTTGTAAAAAGGGGGGCGCAGGTTCAGGTCCAAATAAACCGGGATGTGTGCGGGTAATTCTTTAAGAATGTTTTGAAGGGTTTCCCTGGATCGAGGATCACGTTGAGCCAGCGTGCCGAAATAAATCAGCGAGGTATCCTCATCAAGAATTTTTCGGGTATTTTTGTCCCATTCAATATAGTCCCAGGCTTGGTGGGCGGGAATCTCAAAGCTATGCCCAGCCATTGGTGACCTATGCACCCGCACTTCACCGGTTGGATGCTTTGGGTCTACCTGAATATTCTGAGTCGGAAGTTTGGATTTTCGGGCAAAATCCAATATTTCCTTTCCCCGCGGATCGTTGCCAACCCTGCTGACAAAGCAAACTGGAACACCAAAATGGTGCAAATGAATGGCAAAGTTAAACGGAGCCCCGCCAAGGCATTTGCGTTCAGGAAAAATATCAAAAAGGACTTCCCCAAAAACAATCACCTTTCCAACTTTATTTGCCACAAGGGTACCTTTCAGTTTAATCCGAGAAAAAACTTCCGGCTCTAAATTAAGGACACCAAATAATTACCAAAATGGGCAATTCTTATTTTAAAGGTTTTGAGGCTGTTGATCAAGATATACAGCCTTTACCTATGACCACCCTGATGAATTCTTTTTAAATTGGGTGTACAGGGGTATACTTTGAGCGGGAATGGATTCTTATTGATTCAAAGAAATTAACTTGATTTTTATGAGGCTGAATGAATGAGCACAACTATCATGGTAGGATATTTTGCGGGATTTTTAACCACGCTTTCGTTTTTGCCACAGGTGGTGAAAACATGGAAAAGCAAGTCAGCTTCTGATCTTTCTTTAGGGATGTTTTCGGTTTTTAGCGTGGGGGTGCTGTGCTGGCTTAGCTATGGAGTTTTGCTCCAGGAACCCCCTATTATTTTCTGGAACACAATCACATTGGTATTGGTGTTGTCCATCCTGGTCATGAAATTGAGGTTTGACTCATAAAGGCTTAATCTTCCTCGTTGGAAAAATGACGAATGTAATGGATCACTTGCCAGATTTGTTCATCATCCAGATTCTTATAAGCTGGCATAGCGGTTTCGGGTGAACCATTTTTGATTACCCAGAACAATTGCCCATCGGGCAGGCCGGTCATTGTCTGGTTGCAAGTGAAGTTGCGCGGGCTGGGGGTCAGTTCGCGAAATAAAATACCCAACCCGTTCCCGCTGATTCCATGGCAAACCCTGCATGGGCCTGGTTGTGCGTCAAAGTGGAACAGGGTCTGTCCGGCAAAAATATTTTCAGGAGATGGGGGCAGGGGATTGGTCAACCGGAGAACCTCATCCGGGGCATTGGGCGTAGTTCTCATTTGTGGGCAGAGAGGCAAGAACTCCAAGCCACCTTCCATTTTTACTCCCGGGTGTGTTGCCCATGTCAGCGAAACCGGCATCGTGGCCCAGAGAATTATCCAAAGTGCAACTATACGAATCATTTGTAGCTCCCTTAAAACCTGTTGTTAAAATGATCGGGATTAAAGAGAGTTTATTCCCGTATAGTGAATGTTTAATTGTTGTTTGCCGACTGCGGACCCTTCCCCCATTTTATGGATTCGATAAGAGCCTTGAAGTTCTGGTGAGGGTGGTAATAGGCTGAGTATCTGCCCCCTGTTTCAGAATCCATGGTTGTCCATGTACGGGGAGGAAAATCTTCAAGATCGGTGATCTCTATATCCTTGTCATCCTCTTTGACGATTACCAGGTATCCCCTGTCCGTTTGAAAATTATTCAGGCCAAACAAAGTTACCGCTGTTCCCTTCGGACCTCTCAGGTTGATGGTGTAATAATCCGAATGTAAACCCAAACCATATTCAGAAAAATCAGCTCGATCTTTATTTTCAGTGAAGCTTAAAAGTTCTGCACAATGCCCACATGAGCCGTAATAAAACAGGCCACGTCTCCATAGATCCAGATTGGCTTTGCTTGATGCCGATGCGGCTAACGGAATTATCAGAATAAAAAGCAGTATGAAGAGATTTTTAAAACTATTCATAATCAACCTCCTTTAAGATTCGGGAATATTCCTTCTGCAGAGGCATGTATAAATAATGCTCCTAACATTACAACTTTGTCAAGGGGCCAAAGGTCCGGCACTTTAGGGGAACTGCTTACTTTGGGTTGAAACATTAAGGGTTGTCTACCTTAACCATGTTGGTTTCAGGTTGAAATTGAGGTTGTTCGGCCTTGAGGAGGTGGGGCTGGAGGACTCAATGATTTTCAAACTGCTGTGGGCTGGGGTTGGGGCATGGGCTGTCCAGAAGCGCATTTCATAAACATTTTTTTTTATGAATGTGAGTGGAACTGTTTTGCCAGGGGCCAACTCAGTCAAAAAAAGTACTTCCTTTCGATCCTCTCTTGAAAACAGTGTCAGATTTAGAATCGTTGTACCGCAATCATTTTTTAAACTGACTTTTGATTTGGAAGGGTAACTTCTGGTTTCCCCCCGCACGCAATAATGTTGTAAGAAAATCGTGGTCGCACCGGTTGATAATTCCGACAGCGCATTTTTTTCTGGACTGTAAGTGGAGAACATGCAACTGACAAACTCTGGGTCGAAGGAGAATTTTAGACCTGAAGACTCATTTGATTTTTTAATTGCTGGAAGAAACATACCCTGTATTGTATAGATGTCACTATTGATCTTGTATCAGCGAAGTCTTACTATCCGTATAGGTAGTGATATGATAAGTTTGTGTGCAATACCTGTATGCCCGCGTAGCTTTATGAACAGTTTGACGGGAACCCCGGTTT
>PCTK01000111.1:6233-14263 GCA_002786505.1 Nitrospinae bacterium CG22_combo_CG10-13_8_21_14_all_47_10
GCTTATCTAAACCCGTTATTCATTTTTTTTGCGTTCTATTTTCGCTTTTTATTCGTATGTGGATTCCCCTGAATTGCCATAGTTTTTATTCTTTGTTACGCGGGCGAAGGATATATGTACAAAACCCGTCAGTTAGTGAATATGCTTGGGGTTCTGGTGACCGACAAGGGACCCTTTGTCGTTAAAGGCCGGATTGAGAAAGACTGTGGGACTGTAACCGCATTGTGGCTGGGAAGAATGAAAGCTGTAGGGATGCAGGGGGTCAATCAATAGGCGTGCAAGATTTTGTCATACTCCTCAACGCATTTCCAGCAACAGAAATAATTGCCGCTTTTAGTCACTAAAGTTTGTTCCGAAATCATGATAACGGCCATGCAGTACAAGCAGGTCGCCTGGGATTTGTTCACTTCTGTAAGGCAAAGAGTTTCCATATAAATACCCCCTAACTTTGTTATCGGAAAAACGGGTGATTTAATTTAGTCATGCTTGAGCATGGCTCTGACCAAATACGAAAATTAACAGGGAAACATCGCGTTCTTGGAGTCCATAAAGATGGCAAGGATGCGGATTGAGGAAAAACGAATCTCTAAGTCGCCGAAATTATGCCTTTTTATATCAGCCTCTTATGACAATTTTTGCGTAAAATTGAATCCAGGCAAAACCTCAGGAATGATAAAATATTGCCGAATAACTGTCAAACAGAATTTGCAATAAAAAAGGGCCTGGAAGCGTGTTGCCTCCAAACCCTTTCCACATCGAAATATTGATAAAAATTCAGGTAGCTTCCAGAACAGTTTTAAGAAAACTACGAGTCCTTTCTTCCTTGGGCTGTTGGAATATTTTTTCTGGCGATCCCTCTTCCACGATGGTTCCATGCTCCATAAAAATAATCCGGTCAGCAAATTCCTGTGCAAAATGCATTTGGTGGGTCACCAACAACATTGTCATATCCGTTGTGCGAGCCAGATTTCTTAATACGCTTAAAACTTCCGCGGCCAACTCAGGGTCCAATGCCGAAGTGATTTCATCGAAAAGCATGATCCTGGGTTGCATGGCAAGAGCCCGGGCGATAGCCACACGTTGTTTTTGTCCTCCTGATAACTGGGCGGGATAAGCGTTGACTTTGTTCTTCAATCCCACAAGGTCCAAAAATTCCAGAGCCCGTGCCTCAGCTTCTTCTTTTGAAATTCTTGAAACGTGAACGGGTGCTTCGGTGATATTCCGTAAAACCGACATATGGGGAAACAGGTTGAAACTTTGAAACACCATCCCCACTTTGGCCCGGATTTTTGAAACGTGCTCTTCCGCCAAATGTGGAGGGGGTGCCCCTTCCTTGACCTCGTATAATACCTCCTCGTCTATCATCACCCGACCGGAATCGATGGACTCCAGAGTCATCAGGATTCTTAAAATTGTAGACTTTCCTGATCCGCTGGGGCCAATCAGGGCCACTTTCCTGGATGGTTGGATTTCAAAATTCAAATCCTTCAAAACAGCTAATTTGCCAAAGCTTTTGCAGACCTTTTGCATGTGAATCGCAGGTTTCAGAGCGTTTTTATTGGACATAACGTTTTTCTAAAAATCGGATCATTCTTGCCGAAATCAAGCTGAGGATTAAGAATAACATTCCCACCAGAGTCAGAGGCTCGATGTACCGGAATGATTCCGCCCCCATTATTTTTGCCGTCTGCAAAAGTTCCAATACGGTAATGGCGGACAGCATTGGTGTATCTTTAAACATGGCAATGAGATAATTCCCCATCGCTGGAATAATGGGCGGCAAGGCTTGCGGAAAAATGATCGACCTGAACGTGTGGAACTTGCCTAAATTGAGTGCTGTGGCCGCCTCCCATTGTCCTCGTGGAACACTGTCGATTCCGGCCCGGTATACTTCCGCAAGATAAGCGCTGTAATGAATGCCAAGAGCCAGAACCCCTGTTTGCAATGGGGACAGTCGAAACCCCACATCAGGTAACACGTAAAACAAAAAATAAATCTGAACCAAAAGCGGTGTACTGCGGAAAAATTCGACAACCGTGGTAGAAAACCAATACATCACAGGGTTTTTCGATCTTCTCAGTACGGCCCAAAACAGGCCCAATACCATTGCCAGGGCCATGCCTAAAACCGTAGCGATGACCGTGATCCCGAGTGCACCCATTAATTCAGGCATCAGGCTCCAGGCAAACGCCCAGTCAAAAATTATTTCCTTCATAGTTAAACCTTAACGTAAGAAAAACGCCTTTCCAGTTTTCGGATGCCGTGGGTAATGGACAGCGCCAGAAGAAAATAAAGGATTAAAATTATTCCGAAAATTTCAGTTGATTTGAGCGTCGACGCCCGGAGCATTTGACCTTTGAAAGTCAGCTCCGTTATTGTGATCATGGAAACAAGCGCTGTACTTTTCAAAAGTTCAATCAGTAAATTCCCAGCAGGAGGAAGTATTGCCACAAACGCCTGAGGCAAAATGATTTTTTTCATGGTCTGCATCTTCGAAAAGTTTAAAGCCTTCGCCGCTTCGTATTGCTCCCTGGGGACGGATTGCACCGCTCCTCTGACTACCTCTGCCCCATAGGCGCCAATGTTCAACCCTAGCACGAGAATGCCTGCGGTGAGCGCTTCCATTTGAAATCCAAAATGAGGAAGTACGTAATAAAACCAGAAAAGCTGAATCAGAGCAGATGTACCCCGGAAAACTTCAATGTAGCAAACGGCAGGGCCATAGAAAAATGGATTCCTGGATAGGCGGGCCAGGCCAGCGGCCAAAGCCATTGGGCAAGCGACAAAGGTTGCCCCGACTGTTAATAGCAGTGTTGTTTTTAATCCGCTCAATAAATTGGGTAGCCAACCGAAAATTTCTGACAAATTCAATCTCCCAAATTATTTTTCTGCGCCATTACGATCAGTAAGAATTCCCAAACAGACTTCCCCTGCGGTGACGCCACCGGGCAGTTCTTGCTTCGTAAATCCAAATGGTTCGACCATTTCCAGATGTGTTTTTGAACCCAATAACTCCGCAAGCCCTTTGTTTAACGATTGAATCAAATCGTGATCCTTTTTTCTAAGAACAAATGCACCGTAGCCAATAATCTGCTTCCCATTAATAATGGGATCCTTGAAGGGCTTGGCTCGTTCAATACTTTCATCTTTTGCCTTGTTCATCAGGGTTTGAACCGTCAAACTGGTGGCCGCAAATGCGTCGATTCGGTCCGTTTGAATCCCCGCCAGGGCGGCGAGTGCGTCAGGAAAAATCATCAATCTGCCTTCGGGAATTCCCGTGGTCTGGGCATAACTTATTTCGACCGTTCCAGCAACAACTCCCAGTTTGGCTTTGTCGTGACGGGCCACATCTTCATAACTGTGCAAAACTTTTGGATTATTTTTTTTAACAATAAATCCTTGTCCAATGCCATAGGTGGGGTTTGAAAAGGCCACCTCATTGCAACGTTCCGGAGTGATGTACATTCCTGCGGCGATGACGTCGAATCGCTTTGCCTTCAATCCGGGAATCAAAGCGCCGAATTCCGTCAGGACTCCTTCAATATTCGGGATTCCCATCCCCTTGAACACGTGGCGGGCGATTTCCGGAGCTTCTCCTGTTAAACGGTCTTGTTCAGGATCGTAATAGGCATACGGGGCCTCATTGGCATAACCGACGCGGATCGTTCCTTTGGCCCTGGCTTGGGCCAACGTGCTTTTGGCTGATTTGGAGATTTCAGCAGGTTTGGGTTCCTGGCAACCTGATAGAATTGAAAAAACTAGAATCAAAACACCAGGATGCCGCAACATATCTGAATGTCTAGAAGGGGGCTACAGGTGAAAATTCCCTGCTGGCAATGTAGTCGGGGCGAGGTTTTAAACCGCAGAAAGGATCAAGGAGGGTGTTTTCCATACTGTTATAAACAAAAAATACGTTGCTTCTCGGCCAGGGGGAGATGTTCCCATTGGAACCATGCATAATATTGCATTCGAAGAAAATTACCGAACCCGACTTTCCTTTAAAGGGAAAGATTCCATTTTGGTCAGCCATTTTTTTTAAAAGATCTGGATCGGGAACGCCGTATTTCTGTTTTTTCAGGGATTGTTTGTAGTGATCTTCAGGAGTTTCCCCCACACAGGAAATGTAACTTTTATGAGATCCAGGGATCAGCATCAATGGGCCGTTAAATTCATTATTATCAGTCAATGTGATGGAGCAACTGATCGCCCGCATACGAGGCATCCCGTCTTCCATGTGCCAGGTTTCAAAATCTGAATGCCAATAAAACTCCTTGCCGTCGAAACCCGGTTTGTAATTGATTCGGGATTGATGGATGTAGACGGGACTATTTAACAATTGCGTGACTATTTTTAATAGGAGCTTGTCACAAGAAAGTTTGCGGAATAGTTCGTTTGTCCTGTGGATGTTAAAGATGGATCGGACCTCCCGGCTTGCGGGTTCCAAAAAATATTCCGGGTTTTCTTCAGCGGCTTTGTTGCTTCTTAATCGATCCAATTCATTTTGAAGTTTTGTTACTTCTTCCCGGAAAAAGAAGGATTCAAAATTAAGAAACCCGTTTTGTTCATAAAAATTGAGTTGGTCCTCGTTTAAATAAGAATCAGAAGGACGTTGACCATAAACTACAGGGTCTTTTCGTTCAATGATTCCCGGTGCTTCCAATCGCGAGGGATAGGCATCTTCAATTGTTTCCTGCTGGATCATAAAATAATTTCCTATCGTGACATTTTCGAGGAATCTTCCAGGGGATAAACCCCTTCCTCATTGTGAACTTCATTGCCATTGAGAGGGGGATTAAATACGCATATCATCCGCAGACCGGTTTGTGTCCGCAGAATATGCTTTTCATTGCCATTCAAGGCGTAAAGTGTTCCGGGAGCGATGGGGTATTTCTTGCCAGCCGTCAAATCTTCCAGTTCACCTTCGCCTTCGATGCAGTAAACCGCTTCCACGTGGTTCTTGTACCACATGTAGGTTTCCGTTCCGGGATGAATACGCGTATCGTGAAAGGAAAACCCCATTCCATCCTTTTTGAGCAAAAGCCGTTGGCTCGCCCAATTTTCAGCGGAAACATCACTTATGGTTCCCGTAATGTCTTCAAGTTTTCTGACAATCATATTTCACCTGAATTTTGAATAAATTTAACCATTTATGCATAAACCTCACCTGAAGTAATCAATATGCTTTCCTTAAGAATATCCAACCCTTTGTTTAAATCCTCATCATTTATTGTAAGGGGGGGTAGTAACTTGATCACATCACTATCGGCGCCAGAGGTTTCCGCTAGCAATTGATTTTCAAAACAAGTTGAAGATAGCAGAGAACCATGTCCTTCCGCTCTAAAGACGATCCCATATATCAATCCTCGACCTCTGATTTCCTTGATTTTTTCCGGAAACGAATCCATCAAATTGTGCAAGTATTCTTTTACGATCAATCCTTTTCGGAAAATCTCCTGGGAAAAGGCAGGGGATTCCCAATATTTCAAGGCTTCTGTTGCCGTCACAAAAGCCATATTATTTCCACGAAAAGTGCCATTGTGTTCTCCAGGCTCCCATATATCCAGTTCTGGTTTAATGAGGCAAAGGGCCATCGGAAGGCCATAACCGCTAATGGATTTGGAAAGGCAGATAATATCAGGAGAAATATTCATGTTGTCAAAACTGAAAAATGTTCCTGTTCTTCCGCACCCTGCCTGGATATCGTCGAGAATAAAAAGTATCCCAAATTTTTTGCAAAGTGCTTGGAGTTTTTTCAGCCATTCCTTACTCGCAACGTTGACTCCTCCTTCCGCCTGAACCGTTTCCACGATAACGGCGGCCGGAAGATCGACCCCACTGCCACTGCATTTCAAAAGGCGGTCGATATAGCCGATGGTATCCATGTCATCCATATACCCGCAGTAAGGCATGCAAACGGTATTGGTCAGGGGCAGTCCCGCTCCCCCCCGTTTAAAGGCATTGCCGGATATCGAGAGCGAACCCAGTGTCATTCCGTGAAAGGCTTGAGTAAAAAACAGAATTTTTTCCCGCCCGGTTACTTTCCGGGCAAGTTTAAGCGAACTCTCCACCGCGTTAGTGCCGGTAGGCCCCGGAAACTGGACTTTGTATGCCATGTTTCGTGGCTTCAGGATGGTTTCGCTGAATTTTTCAAGAAAATTTCCCTTTGCTTCTGTGGCCATATCCAGGCTGTGAGCGATACCATTTTCCTCAATGTATTGCAAAAGTCTGGCTTTCATTGAGGGCGGATTATGGCCATAGTTCAATGCCCCCGCGCCGGAGAAAAAATCAAGATACGGATTCCCTTCCTTATCAAAAAGATAACATCCCTTACCTTTTTGAAATGTGGCAGGAAAGGTCCGACAATACGAACGAACTTCTGATTCAATTTCTTCAAATATATTCATGTTAAAAAGCTTCCTTTAGATTTATGGGCCAAAGGGCCAATGCGAAACAAATGTTCCGGCTCATGGCCGTTTTCGGAAAATAGTTCCTTTTCAAAAATACATTGTTCTTTAATTTCGGTTTGAAGTTCTTTGGCAAGGCTCCGAAAAAGAGCTTGAGAAGCCGTATTTGAAGGTGTAATCGTCGTTTCAATAAAATAAATTTCGGGATCGAAATGCCGCTGAAGAAGATGGTTTAGCATCGCTTTTGCGATGCCTCTATTTCTTTTGAGTTCAGATACAGCAATTTGCCAAATAAAAAGAGTGTCCGGTTGGTCCAGATCGCGAAACGAAGTTAAAAAACCAGTTAATTCCCTTTTTTGAGTTGCGACCACACAGGTGCTTGCAAATTTCTGGCAGAACAAAAGGTAATGATAGCAAGAGTTTATATCGAGGGTGCCTGCTGATTTGGCGAGTCGAAACATATTAGGACCATCATGAAGTATGGGCTTTCGCAATTGGATCAATTTAAAAAAATCACCTCAAAGAATGTGAAGTAATGGGAATATTTTGAAATATGGTGCATAGTCAAATCCTAGCAATATTTTATGATAATCAAAAATTGATTTAACTTTGTGTTAGAATCAAAAAATATGATTTATAGTCCCAAACCCTCATGAAATTGAAAAAAATATGTATGATCTTCCCAATTACCGCCATCTTTATTATTTCTGGATGATTGCACGAGAAGGATCAATAAAAAAGGCTGGAGATAAATTGAATTTAGCGCCATCGGGATTGAGCGAGCAATTAAGGCTACTTGAAGAGTATTTTGGGAAAAAACTATTTGAAAGAAAAACCCGAAAACTCTTATTAAACGATGTAGGGAAACTGCTGTTTGAAAACTGTACTGAAATTTTCCATCAAACTGACGAAATGACTCTAGCCATCAAGCAGAAGGTTTTGGAAAAAAAATTTCGCATAAGAGTCGGAGTTTTGCCTTCATTATCGTCTTCACATATCCACGAATTTGTTATGCCCTTATTTAAGGACAAAAGCGTATCCGTGGTGGTCATGGAAGGGCCGCTGGATGAACTGGTTTATCAATTGGATAATCACGAACTGGAAATTGTTCTCAGTGACCGGGATGTAGAAAAAAAATACAAAAAACTCAGAAGTTTTCGATTGATGCCCAGGAAAATTGTTGCTGTTGGGAAGGATAAATTTTCCCATTTAAAGAAAAAATTTCCTTATTCCTTGACGGGTGTCCCAATACTTCATTTGACTCGGCACAGTCAAATTCGAGATGAGATCGACAGGTACTTTTTCAGGCATAAAATCAATCCTCAAATCATCGGTGAGGTGGATGATGTGACCTTGCTTCGTCTGGGAGCCGAAAAAGGAATATGTGTGTCTGTATTACCGCTTAACACGGTCAACGAAGCCCTGTCTCAGGGAAGATTGATAAAAATAGGAGAGCTTAAGGAAGTGAAATCGGATATGTGGGCTATAGCGCGAGCGGATTCAGCCCGGATGGCGATCATCAATAAAACAATTAATAAATTTGTTTCGAAGTGATAAGTCCAATTAACCAAACTTACTGATTTAATGGAAAACCAGAATGCAGGTTATCTCTGTGATTCGATCCCA
>PCTK01000203.1:0-898 GCA_002786505.1 Nitrospinae bacterium CG22_combo_CG10-13_8_21_14_all_47_10
TCTGCCAATAAACCCGAAAAACGATCTGACCATGCTAGCGCTCACATGCGAGAGGTAAATCACCTAAAACTCCCCCTCCACGAAGGGTATTGGAGATTTTATTTAATTGCATTACCCGCTATTCAGCTAAAGCTTGTTCTTTTGTATCGAAAACTTCAAATACTGTTAACAGACGCGCGATTTCAAATACGTCCTTGACGCCGGGGGTCAAAGCCGCCAGGCGGAATTTGTGCTTGCTGTTGTGGCTCCACTGCAACCCCTCCACAAGAGTAGCGATGCCGGAACTGTCAATGTAAGACACTCCCGACAGGTCCACCACGATAAGTTTGTTATTGTTTTGGAAAAGAGGAGCCAGGGCATCCCGCATTTTAGGGGAAGAACTCATGTCAATATCACCCGTGACGACTACGGTCACAGCATCTCCGGACTTATCAAGTTTTAAATCCAAGCTCATGGTTACTACTCCTTGTCCTTGCCTTGTGCCGAAGTCAGTTCGGTTTTTAATTTTTTTACCATGGTCAGCAAAGTGCCCTTGGCCCGGTTGGTGCAATAGCTGACGTCATCCATAATTTCATTCATGAAATGGGTGCCTAGTCCGCCCGGCTTTATATCATCCAGGTCACGCGGTTTAATCTGGTCGATTTTACATTGTTTGCCGTAATCGCGAATCTGGACCTTGAAGTCATCCCCTTCAATGGTGAAGGTGGCTTCAATGGGTTCATCGCAGGGGCCTTCGTAACTGTGTTTGATAATATTCGCGCAAGCCTCATCCACACAAAGGATCAGGCGATGCGCTGTATCATCGGGCACATCATGTTTGTCCAATAGCTCCTGCAAAACTTTACGAATCAATCCCAGGTATTTTGGGTCGCTCGGTATAGAAAGTTTAATGGGTTGG
>PCTK01000203.1:999-10817 GCA_002786505.1 Nitrospinae bacterium CG22_combo_CG10-13_8_21_14_all_47_10
CGGTTGGGCATTTTTGAACGCTGAAAAAAGCTGGCCCCAGGGTAGTGGGGGGCAAGCCCGCGCCTTGAGAAAAGTTAACGAATCCAGGGGGCAACAATGCCTGCTTCCTTAATGGGTGCCGACCCGGCAACACCTTACAGCCAGATTTTTATAAAGCTTTAAAGGTCAGGGAGGTGAGGTCGTCAAACTGGGGGGCAGGGCCAATGAATTGTTTGATGGAGGTTTCCAGGCTTTGCAGGAACTCTTCCGGCTCGGCGGTATTGTTGGCGAACAGGCTTTTCAGCCGGTCTGTTCCGAATTCCTCCTGCTTTTTGTTTTTGGGTTCGGTCACCCCGTCAGTAAAAATAAGGATCTGGTCACCGCTTTGCAGGGTATGTTCTTCCTGGTTGTATTGGATATTGGGAAGGATTCCCAAGGGGGTTCCACTGGCTGAGCCGATTTCCTGAATGGAGTTGTTTCTTTTTAAAAGAAGCGACAGGTGACCACCGTTGGCGATACTCAGTTTTTTTGTTTTCATATCCAGCATGCAAAACACGGCGGTGGTAAACATGCCGCGGTAGGACCTTTCGCAGAGCGTTTTATTGACCTGGGCCAGAACCTTTGCGGGTTCCGGGTCTACTTGCGAAATATAGCGGAAATCGCTCATCAATCGGGCCATTTGCAAGGCGGCGGGCACACCTTTTCCGGAAACGTCTCCCAATACAATGCCCAGTAGTTCGTTTTCAAAAGGAATAAAATCATAATAGTCGCCACCCACTACCTGGGCCGCGTGGGTTTGGGCGGCAAAGCTGAAGTTGGTATGTTGTGGAGTGGAGGTTGGAAGAAAGCTTTCCTGAACCGATTGCGCGAATTCCATATCTTTTTCCATACGCTGGTTTTCCATAAGTACCAGATGCATTCGTGCGTTATGGATGGCCAGGGCGGCACTGTCGCAGAGCAGGAGAAAAAGTTCCTGATCGCTTTGCTTAAATACCTGGCCATTTTGTTTGCCATGAATCACCTGGCAGACTCCAATAATTTTTCCTTTGGCTTTAAGCGGTGAGCATAGAATAGAGCCGGTTTGGAACCCTGATTGTTTGTCATAACCCGGATTGAATTTGGGGTGCTGGTAGGCATCTTCGATGATAATGGGGTCACCCGTTTTGGCTACGGTACCGGCAATGCCTTCCCCAATTTTCAGCCGGGTCATGGTTTTAATTTTTTCGCCCACCTCGCTCAGGGCAATTTGGAATACCAGTTCATTCGTGTCTTCATCGACAAGTAGTAAACTGCAAGCATCGGCATTCATGACTTTTTTAGCAACATTCATGATGGTGTCGAGCAAGTTGGCGAGATTCAGTTCGGAATTGATGAGAGAAGTGATTTTGTAGCAGGTCTCCAGTTGGTTGACCCGCTGTTCCAACTGGGCTAGTCGTGAATCCATGTAAGGCGATGTATTTTTATCTGTACTCATAGACCTCTCGGGCCAGCGTGACGCTGGACATAGGGTTGCAATAACTTACCCAGCCGAGATAACTCGTTGCTTGCCAGTTGGCCCCAGGCCGAGTGGGAGAGAAATAACTTTTACTTGGTTGTTAACATAGCTAAAATGGCATAGTGGGTCAAACCATTTCCCGGATATCCCGTTATGGATAAGAAGCTAAAAAAAAGTTCTGGCCGAAACTGGTCAGAAATCAGGTCGGTCCTTTTTCGGTCCCTGCCCGATGAAATATTTTCCAAAGAGAACCAGGAAGAATGGCTGGTCTACCATTGGAACCTGGTTGTGGGAAAAGAAATCTCGGGGGTTTCCAGCATTGATAAGATGAGCCGGGGGATACTCCATGTGCGGGTAAAGGGTAAAGAGTGGGTGCCGGTTCTGGATAGGTTAAAAATGAAGATAATACAGGAAATAAACAGTCGGGCCGGGGAACAGTTGTTAAACGGTATTGTTTTTAAGGCGGTGGCCTGATAGGCTTCTTGAAGATGAATATTCCAATATTTCAGGACGATCCAGAAGATGAATGTTACAGCTTGTGAATTAAATTTTGTTTGCAGATTTGCCAAAGAGTTTTTGCGGGCATGGGGGGTTTTGTTTGTTCCTTTGTTTCTGGCTAACTGCACGACACTTTCCGGGGTCCCGGACTCAACGAGCATTGACTTGTCATCGTCTTATGCGGTGCGGTCATTTGAAAGTAAAAAGCAACTTTCTCAGGAACTGGAAACGCGGGACCCTCGTTCTTATTACAATTACCTGATGGCCCTGAATGCGGAAAAAGACTTTCAAATGGAACAGGCCGCTTTGCATTATAAGGAAGTGGTTCGTTATGATCCGGCAGAAGAAAGGTTCCATGAAAAACTGGTCCGTCTGTTGCTTCGCACTGGTCAGTTGGACGAGGCCGTTCAAGCGAGCCAAACTGCGTTAGCCATATTTCCTCAAAATGAGGAAATTTTGATGACCTTGGGAGATATTCTGGCTGGTCAGGGAAAAGCGGATGAAGCCATTGAACTTTATGACCAGGTCAGCCGGATTGCCTCTGATAATGCCCGTGCCCCGTTATTGAAAGGTTCGTTGTTAGAAGAACAGGGACAGTATGACCGGGCTTTGGAGGAGTATAAAAAAGCGGCGCTGATAGAGTCGAAAAATCCTTTGGTGCAGTTTTACCTCGGTCGGGCCTATTTGCGAGACAATCAGTTGCAGGAGGCCGAAAAGAGCCTGGAAAAGGCGGTTTCCCTGAAACCCAATTTGCTCCAGGCCCGACAGCATTATGCCTGGGCGCTTGAACGCCAGGGCAGAACCATTGAAGCATTGAAAGAATATGGGCTGTTGTTAAAGCTGACGCCTGAAAATGATTATATTAAAGAACGGGTTGCAAAACTTCACGGTTCGGGAAATTTAGACCAGAATCCCCTTCAAGATTTTGAATCCATTCCCCCTGGTTTGGCAAAGCAACCCAATATCCATATGCGCATCGCAACGATTTATTTTGAACAAACCCTTTTTTTGAGGGCGTTGGACGAGTTTCAGCTTGTTGTGGTCGCAAACGATTACAAAGATCCGCATGTTCTCATGGCCCGCATTTATGAAACCCATGGCCGTCTGGACAAAGCTATTGAGGAGTTTGAGAAAGTCCGAAAGCTGGAGCCGAAATCGCTGGATTTTCTCCTTTATACGGCCCGGCTCTATAGCATGATGAAAAGGACACAAAACGCGGTGGCCCTGCTTAATGAGGCCGTCCAGATTGAACCAGAGAACGACCAACTGCACCACTCCCTGGCGTTGGCTTACATGGCCCAAAATGAAAATGAAAAGGCCGTTGCAACCATGCGTAAGGCCTTGGCCCTGAATCCTCAAAAAGACTCTTACTACTTTGAGTTGGGCGCCTTAATGGAAAAGGCCGGTGATTACAAAGGAGCCATTGAAAATATGAGGCAGGCGATTGAGTTAAATCCTTTGCATTCCAACGCACATAATTTTTTGGGCTATATGTACGCGCTGGAGGGGCGCGATCTTGATCAGGCGCTTGAGCATTTGAAAAAAGCCCTGACCATCCAGCCTCGCAACGGCTACTTTCTGGACAGTCTGGGCTGGATTTATTTTAAAAAAGGTGAGCCCGAAAAAGCTTTAACGCATATTCAGAAAGCCTTGATTTACACGGAGCCGGACCCGGTCCTTTATGATCATCTTGGGGATATTCTATTTTCCCTGGAAAGCTATGATGAAGCCAGCGGGGCATGGAGAAAAAGCCTGTTTCTAACTGTGAAATCCAAAGAGGACCTGGGTGGAGAAATGCCGGACCCGCAAACGCTCAGGAATAAAATCGACAAGGCGAAAAGGCTTTCGCGGCAGAGCTATTAAGGGCTCGTTGAACCCCTACCCATTAACGCGTGTGACAAACAACCCCCATTTATTCAGACTTCTTGTTTTTGTTTTGTTGGGTTGGGGATGTCAGCCCAGGGTGGAACCTGTTGCACCGCACTTTTTAAAAGATTCTATCACCACCGGTTACATTTTAAAAAGGCAGGTAGACCGGGCCGGGCAAATAAAAGATATAAAAGCCTTCACCCGCACCTCCTTTCTGGGACCAAAGCTAAAGCAAAGTTTCCGTCAATCCCTATTGATTCAGAATAATCTGTCCATCCGTGTGGATACCTATGGCTTGTTTGGTCAGGCTCTGGGGGTCTTCACCCACCATGAGGGCAGGACCGTATTTTTTGATCCGGTAAAGGGCAGAGTTTATTCCGGGGTGGAAGTGGGATCCCTGATGGAGAAAATGCTGGGAACGCAGGTGGACTTTCGTGAGCATCTCAGGATTTTTGTCGGTCATATTCCAAGGATTGAGCTACTCAGGATTTTGGATTCGCGCCTCAACTCGGATAGGACGCAATATATCCTTCATTTAACCGATATACAGCGCGGGGGAAGCGTGACCCTTCAGTTTTCTGCCCTGACCCTGCTTCCTCTTGAGATGACCCGCGAATTAGCCGGGCATTTGGTTTATAAGGTGCAATGGGAGGAATACCAAAAGGTGGGGGATCATGACTTCCCTCATCTGGTGACGCTATCGTTTCCTGAAAAACAAGAAATTATTCGGGTGAAATATAAGAACCCGATTATTAACAAAGGGTTGCCTGAGGATACATTTCGGTTCCTGGAGCCCTTATCTGCGCAAAGTCGATGACCACCATTTCTTTTAAGACTCCAGCCAAAGTAAATTTAGGCCTCCATATGCTTAGTAAGCGGGAAGACGGCTTTCATGAGCTCGAAACCATTTTTCAAATGGTGAACTGGTGCGATGAAATCAAAATAGAATGTCTTTCGCGCGGATTGGAACTGGTTTGCGACCAACCAGATATTCCCAAAGATGAAAGAAACCTGGCTATCAAGGCCGCCCATATTTTGCAAACCAGGTTTCCTGATCGGTGCAAGGGCGCAAGAATCCATTTAAAAAAAAATATACCGCATGGGGCAGGACTGGGCGGAGGCAGTGGCAACGCCGCCGGGGTTTTGCTTGCACTTAACTTTTTGTGGAACTTGAAAATAAAGCGACAGGACTTGATCGGGATGGCTGTCGATCTGGGTTCGGATGTGCCATTTTTCCTGCTTTCTCCCTGTGCCATTGGCAGGGGCCGGGGAGAAATTCTTGAGGAAGTCAAAAGTTCCATTAATTTTTATATTTTAATGGTTTACCCAGGGTTTGCCATATCCACGGCTTCGGTTTATGGGAATCTAAAATTGGAGTTGACAAAGCGGGAAAATAATATTAGCATTTTGAAAAATTTTCTCTTGCAGTCGGAGTTTGCCCAATTGGGGTCTGCCTGGTCCAATGACTTGGAACCCGTTGTATTTAAAGAGTATCCGAGTGTTTTTGGGATAAAAAAGGAACTGCTTGCTTTGGGGGCGAAGGGAGCACTTCTTTCAGGAAGCGGCTCCACGGTCTTTGGTATTTTCGACAATCCCGAAACAGCGAACAATGCGTACGCCCGGTTGGAGAGGGCGGACTTCACGCTGTTTTTAGCCAAAAACATTGTCAGTTTATCCGAATTATATCCTGAGGAAATGTTGCGTTAGCGACAACCCTTGCTTTCGTGCCTGGGGTGTGTGGTGATTTTTCGTTTTCCGCGCCCAAGAGGAGGAGATCAAATAAGTACTGGAGGGGCTCATTTTCCTGTTTGGAAATGAGGCGGGGAAGTTGGGAAAACAGAGAACCTCGGCGCGTTACCGCGGATTGGGTTTTTATACTTTTGGGGCGTCGTCAAGTGGCTAAGACACAGGATTTTGATTCCTGCATTCGGAGGTTCGAGTCCTCCCGCCCCAGCCAGATTTTTGTGGGGATTTATAAAAAATGGATTCCAGCGGTAACGGGCGGTTACTTGTTTTTTCGGGCAGGGCTAATCGGCTTTTAGCAGAAGATATCTGTAAATATCTTAAAGTGTCCTTAGGAAAAACAGTGATCCGTGATTTCTCGGATAAAGAGATTTATGTGCGGATCGAAGAAAATGTTCGCGGAGCGGATGTTTTTGTTGTTCAGCCGACTTGTTTTCCCGGCAATACCAACTTGATGGAATTGCTGATCATGATCGATGCCTTGCGCCGGTCGTCGGCAAGAAGGATTACGTCGGTGATTCCCTATTACGGTTACGCGCGTCAGGATCGCAAATGCGAACCCAGAGTGCCGATCACCTCCAAGCTGGTCGCTGATTTGCTGGCAACGGCTGGGACGGACCGGGTTTTGACCGTCGATCTTCATGCCGGACAGATTCAGGGATTTTTCAATATCCCGGTGGATCACTTGTTCGCCATGAATGTTTTGATTGAATATATTCGCAAACTTAACTTGCTGAATCTGGTTGTTATATCACCCGACGCAGGGGGCGTGGAGCGGGCCAGAGCCTTTGCCAAAAGGCTGGACACTTCTCTCGCAATTATCGATAAACGCCGTGATGCTCCGAACGAAGCCAGGGCCATGAATATAATTGGTGATGTGAGAGGCAAGGTCGCGTTTATTGTGGATGATATGATTGATACTGCGGGAACCCTCATGGAGGCAACCGAGGCACTGCTAAAGGCGGGGGCCAGTGAGGTTCATGCTTGCTGTTCCCATGCAGTTCTTTCTGGCCCTGCGGGTGAGCGAATCAGCAGTTCTCCGCTCAAGTCGGTGGTGACGACAAATAGCATTCCCCTGGCAAACGGGTTGGAGGCAAATTCGAAAATCAAGGTCTTGTCGATCGCGCCATTGCTGGGAGAAGCTATTTTAAGAATTCACGAGGAAACCTCGGTCAGTTCGTTATTTGATTCAACCCGAGAATAAAAAATCAGGCTTTGGTGCCGCGCGTTGTGTGTGGCACATTGATAGCCTTTATCACATTGATGGGAGTACAGAATGTCAGCTCTAGCAGGGAAATTAAGAGAAGCAACCGGAAAATCTGCAACACGGAAACTTAGAACCGAAGAGACCATGCCTGCCGTGGTGTATGGGCTGAAAGGTAATGTTAACGTGGTCGTTAACCCCAAGGAACTGAGAAAACTCCTTGAAGCGAAGGGCCGCAATGCCTTGATTGAGCTCAATATTGAAGGCGACTCTGAGCGCAGTGTCTTGTTGAAAGAATTTCAATCTCACCCATTGAGGATGGGTTGGTTGCATGCTGATTTCCTGGAAGTGGATTCCAGTAAGAAAATCAGGGTCAAGGTTCCGGTTGTGCTGGTGGGTCATTCTCCGGGTGAAAAAATGGGTGGGATGGTTAACCACATCCTTCGTAATCTGGAAGTGGAGAGCGTTCCCTCAAATATCCCTGAAAAGATTGAGATACAGATGAGCGAGGTGCAACTGGATGGGGTTGTCCATGTTTCTGACCTTGTGGCGGGAGAAGGTGTGGAAATTATCAATGACCCCAGTGACGCGGTAGTGACGGTTCATGTTGAAAAGGAAAAAGAAGAGAAACCTGAGGGCGAGGAGGGTGAAGCAACCGAAGGTTCTACTGCACAGGCTGGGTCTGAAGCCAAGAAAGATGACGGTTCAAAATAAACAGTGTTCTTGATTTTAGGTCTGGGCAATCCCGGGCCACGCTATGAACTAACGCGGCATAATGCGGGTTTCTGGGTGGCAGATAATCTGGCCGATAAATATAATATCCGGCTGGATAGCCATAAATATTTTTCCTTGTATGGAAAAGGAGAATTGGATGGGCTGGAAGTTGTTATAGCAAAGCCCATGACTTATATGAATGAAAGCGGAAAAGCGGCAAGGTCGTTGCTTGCCGCTTTTAATATTTCCCCAGATCGAATGCTTGTGATTCATGACGACATTGATCTTCCCCTTGGCAAGATTAAAAAAAAGTTCAATGGCGGCGATGGGGGGCAACGGGGGATTCGATCAACGATTCAATCTATACGGACCGGAGAGTTTGCGCGAGTTCGTGTTGGGATTGGCAGGCCGGAAGATAAGGAAGATATCGTTGACTACGTGTTGTCGCCTTTTGCTGAAGAAGACTCCGGCCTGATAAATGAAACTATAGAACAAGCGGTGCGGACGGTAGAAGCGGCGCTCCAGGAACTCAATAAACGATCTAAATCAACGGAGGATTGAACAGAATGTTAACGGAACACAAAGGAGAAATTGTCTTCATCGGATTCGCCATGATCTTGTATCTGGTGATGGCCGCTTTTGACGCGTCTCAGAAATTTGTCTATATGGCGGTTTTGTTTGGATTGTTTGGACTTGTTATCGCTTGGAAGCTTTTTGAAAGCGTGGATGATGAGCCGGCCGGTAATGAAAAAATGACCGAAATCGCCGATGCCATTCATGAAGGAGCAATGGTTTTTCTTGCCAGGGAATATAAAATACTTGGTTATTTTATCGGAGGGGTGTTCCTTCTGTTACTGGTTTTGATTTCCGTGCAAAAAGGTTTATGGATCGGTTTATGGACCGCCGTGGCCTATGCAGTGGGAGCCGGGTGTTCCATGCTTGCCGGATTTTTCGGCATGAACGCGGCAACCACTGCTGGAGTAAGAACCTCTCAGGCGGCATCAGATGGCGGTCAGTCTAAAGCTCTCAGCATTGCTTTTAATGGCGGCGCTGTTATGGGCCTGTGTGTGGCAAGCCTTGGGTTGCTCGGGGTTGGCGGATTGTTCACCCTGTTTGGTCGTGGAGAGTCGATCAGCGTTATCAGTGGATTTGCCATGGGTGCCAGTTCCATCGCTCTTTTTGCGCGTGTGGGCGGCGGCATCTACACCAAAACCGCCGATGTCGGTTCCGACCTGGTTGGCAAAGTGGAAGCGGGGATCCCGGAAGACGATCCACGAAATCCGGGAGTTATTGCCGATAACGTCGGCGACTGTGTCGGGGATACCGCCGGTTTGGGAGCGGATATTTTTGAATCCTATTGCGGTTCCATGATCGCTACCATTGCTATCGGTGCAAGCATGGCAACCATGAGATTTGAATATATGGCCCTGCCAATTCTGGTGGCTATGGTGGGTCTGGTTGCGTCTGTTTTGGGAATCCGGGCTATGAGTGCATTGGGAAGCATGGACCCTTCTGACGCGCTCCGCAATTGTACCTTCATCAGCGCGGGCGCGATGTTGTTCGCGACCTTTTTCCTGATTAAGGTTATGGGATTGCCGTCAGGCGTTTTTGTTGCCCTGTTGTTTGGTTGTCTGGCAGGGATTGGTATTGGTTTGATCACCGAATATTACACGGCTGGCAAACCTGTTATCCGCATCGCAGAGTCAAGCAATACGGGTGTTGCGACTGTAATGATCACAGGTCTTGCTGTGGCGATGGAAAGTTGTGTCATTCCTATCCTGATCATCGCCTTGGCAATTTATGTGGGTGCCGAGTTTGCGGGGCTTTATGGAGTGGCTCTTTCGGCAGTGGGAATGCTGGCAACGGTAGGGATCACCATGTCGGTGGATGCTTACGGACCGATTGCGGATAACGCTGGCGGAATCTCCCAAATGGCGAACCTGGGAGAAGACACCCGTAAAATTACAGATGGACTGGATCAGGTGGGTAATACCACAGCGGCAATTGGTAAAGGTTTTGCTATTGGTTCTGCGGCGCTGACAGCGCTGGCTTTATTCGCGGCATTCACCCAGGCGGCAAATATTGATTCCATTGATATCACCAAAACATCGGTGGTCATCGGTGTTTTTCTGGGCGGAGTGATTCCCTTTTATGTTGCCTCCCTCACCATGACCTCGGTCGGAAATGCGGCCATGACCATGGTTGAAGAAATTCGTCGCCAGTTCCGCGAGATTCCGGGTTTGATGGAAGGTACCGGGAAACCGGACAGTGCCCGTTGTATTGATATCAGCACCCAGGCGGCTCTGAAAGAAATGA
>PCTK01000203.1:10827-14056 GCA_002786505.1 Nitrospinae bacterium CG22_combo_CG10-13_8_21_14_all_47_10
TGTTGTGGCTTTCCTGATGCCGATTATTGTCGGCTCCTTGCTGGGAGCAGAGGCGCTTGGCGGCATGTTGATGGGTGCGACCCTGTCAGGCGTTTTGCTGGCCCTGTTTATGTCCAATGGGGGTGGCGCCTGGGATAACGCAAAAAAATATGTCGAGGCAGGTAACCTCGGCGGTAAAGGTTCTCCAGCTCATCACGCCACAGTAGTTGGCGACACGGTTGGAGACCCGCTGAAAGACACCTCGGGTCCGGCAATGAACATCTTGATCAAGCTGATGTCTATCGTTTCCCTGGTGATGGCACCGTTTTTCCTGTAACGGCAACAAGTTTTAAATAAAAGGGATGGGGGCTTTCCCCCGTCCCTTTTTATTTTTGGTGCGCCCGGCACGGGCGCACCTACCCGATGGAAAGAGGTTTGTTCCATGCTTTTAGGAATCCATGACTTTATAAACTCCCAACCTTTACTGGAGCCGCTGAGAAAACGAACACTGGAACTCTGTACCGATTCTCCGGCGCGACTTGCCGACCAATTGTCAGGTGGAAAATTGGATATGGCCATGATTCCCGCCATTGAATATTTAAAGCAAGCCGACCGGTTCCGGCTTCTGCCAAACATCTCCATTTCTTCCAGAAAGCAGGTGGGCACCGTTTTGCTGGTTTCCAAGGTTCCTCTTAATGCTGTCCGTTCGTTGGCGTTGGATGAACGGTCAAGAACCTCTGTCGCGCTTCTTAACGTGCTTTACTCGAAAGTGTTTCCAAGCGTACTCAAACTTGAGAGCCAGAAGCCTGATCCGGAAAAGATGCTGAAAAATCATGATGCCGCCTTGGTCATAGGTGATCAGGCCTTAGGGTTTTCCAAAGAAGGCGTATCGGTTTATGATCTCAGTGAAGAATGGTTCAAGCGGACAGGCAAAACTTTTGTTCACGCCGTGATCGCGGTCCGGGAAGGCGTTCCGGTGGAAAATGAAATAATACAAACTTTGCTGGAAGCCAAGCAGGAAGGACTGGAAAGTCTGGATGTGATTGCCGAAACCCAGGCGAATAAAACCGGTCATCCTGTGACCCTGTTGCAGGACTACCTCAAGAATAAAATCCGTTACGATTTTGGAAAAGAGGAAGTGGAAGGGCTCCTGCATTTCCAGTCCCTTTGCCATGAGTCCGGCCTGATCCGGGAAAAGTTTCCTTTTAGGTTCGTTTGAGGCGGCGTCCTCCGTTTGTGGTCAGCGAGCCGTCTAGCCGGTGGAAAATATTCATGTTACAATTTTTCCGATTATTGGGCTTATCCAGATTAATTGGGGGCCGCAACGCAAATGCCAAATGACCCATAAAAGGCAGTTCATGTCAGACCGCTTGAAACCAGGTTTTACCATCATCCTTTTATTCCTGATCATGGGCTGTGCGCATAAAGCCTATGATACGGCCTTACCGCAACTCGTGGGGACGGGCCAGCCCACCCTGCATCAGGTACAAAGTGCCACACTGAGGGAGAAAATGCGGTCTCTGAAAGTACTGATGTTCGAGGATATCTATGACGAGTTGCAGTTTGATGAAGAAGGTGCAAGGCAGGCCAGGGCTATAGGTGAGACCGCAAATGCGATGGCCGCGGTAGCACTGAGTATTCCGGATGTTCAGCAGGAGCTAAACCTCAATGCTGAACACGCACAGGTGTTCCGCAACTATGCAGAACAGCTAAAAAATCAGGCCATGGACCTGCAGGAGGCCGCCCGCCTGAAAAAAAGTGAAGCTTATCCTTCCTTGATTCACGGCATTGTCAAAACCTGCAACGGTTGTCACAGTAAATTCCAACGTATGTAATAAGTATCACTTTTCAATGAAACCCGGAATACCATGTACCGAATTACCAAACCCTCATGGAGGCGTGTTCCCTCCCGGTCATTCTGGCCGTTCGCTGTTTTTTCGTTACTGGTTCTCCCCGTCACCGGTTCCTGGGCCGGGGAGAAGACATCAGCAGGTGAGGACGTTCGGCAGGTACGTGAACTGATGTATCAATTGCAGAACCGCATCGAGGTTTTGGAACGGAAGCAATTGGGAAAACAGACTCCCATTACTGAATCACCGGCTCCCCCTCCGGAAACCAAACCGAAAAACCTGAAAACCCCGCTAAACATAAAACCCCCTTTGCAAGAGTCTCCGAGAGACAAGATTAATTTTTCATTCGGGGGGCAGATTGTTGTGGAGGCAGTGAGCAACTGGCCCGGCAACCCCGCGGCCTCAGAATTCGATCTTTTACCAGCAGGTGTACCCACTGGTTCGGGAGGCGAGAACGGGCAATTCATCTTTAGCGCCAGGGAAACAAGACTATGGTTTAAAACCTCCGCCATGACCGAAATCGGTCTATTCAAAACTCTGTTGGAAATGGATTTCAAAGGCAGTGCCGGCACGGAGCGAGTCAATAATTCCAACAATCCACGCATGCGCCACGGTTATGCGCAACTTGGAAATTTTACGATTGGCCAGACAGAATCGACCTTTGCCAACTTGCTGGCATGGCCCGATACCATCCCTGATGCGATCGCCTATGTTTCTAATCGTCAGGCAATGATTCGTTGGACCCAGAAACTGGATGAAGATTTCAGTCTGCAAATTGCTTTGGAGAATCCCGAAACCACACTTACCAATGCTACAGGTGCTCGCGTTATCCCCGCGGATGACCGGGTCCCGGATCTGGTGGTTAAGGGATTATGGTACCACAAACGTGGTTCCCTGGCCCTCTCCGGTCTGTTGCGCGAAATCCGCAGTGACGGGGCGGTGGTTGGCGGTGTTGAAGATAGCAAAGTCGGCGGTGCCTTGTATTTCTCTGGAAAACTGAAGACCGCTGGAGCTAACAACGTTCGGTTTGGGTTGGCCGCAGGAAACACCATTGGCCGTTATGCCAGCAATAATTCGTTCGATGATGGCAGTATAGATGCCAACGGCCAGATTAAATTGCACATGCTCTATCTTGGCTATCTCTCTTACCAGCACTGGTTGAACGACCATTGGCGCCTGGCCGCAACCGCCACCCACATTCAGGCCGATAATGATCTGGCCCGTGTGCCAGCCACAACGGTGGAACACGCCCAGTCCTACCACCTGCGTCTTTCCTGGTTACCTTTATTGCGCACAAATTTCAGTATTGAGTACACGAATGTCCGCAGTAAATTGGAGAGTGGACTTGAAGGTGAGCAAAACCGACTTCACTTTAGCGCCTTGTATAGGTTCTAATCCGC
>PCTK01000096.1:0-240 GCA_002786505.1 Nitrospinae bacterium CG22_combo_CG10-13_8_21_14_all_47_10
TTTCCGGAACCATTTGGGCCAATGAGAATATTTAAATCACCGGGTTCCCAAACAATATCTTTCAAGGAACGATATCCTTCGACCTCTAATTTCAATATTTTCATTACCTAACAGCCTTTTTGGAATAAAAAAACAGGGTAATCGTCATAGACTTAACCCCAAGTTAAGGTGGTGCTGTTTCATGCAATGTTGATAGAGTAACGTATCGCATTCCCATGGACTCCGAGTAACCCATGCTCT
>PCTK01000096.1:306-900 GCA_002786505.1 Nitrospinae bacterium CG22_combo_CG10-13_8_21_14_all_47_10
TTACACATTGGCTATGCCAAAGGCTATTTCTCAATTATCTTATGGTAATTCATTTTGGTAAGCAACCGACAAATTAAGGCACTGGTACGGTCAAAACTGGCGCTTAAAAACCGGTGTTCTCTAGAAGGTTGTGTTATATTTAATAAATAGAAATATTGATAACTTAAGAAAATATTTAAATGTCTTACGATAACGAACTTTACCAGCAGGTCATTCTTGACCATAACCGGAAGCCAAAAAACTTCCATGTTATTGAGAACGCCAGTCACTCTTGTCACGGGGTGAACCCTCTTTGTGGCGATGATATCACTGTCTATCTGAATGTCGATGAAGCGGCGGGAAGGATTGATGATCTCAGTTTCCAGGGTTCCGGTTGCGCGATCTGCAAAGCCAGCACTTCCCTGATGACAGCTTTCCTGAAAGGCAAGTCGGTGGAAGAGGCCCGTCAGATCAAAGAAGAATTTCATAAAATGATTCTAGGAGAGATGGACCCGGAAAAGTGCGAACACCACCTGGGTAAGCTGACCCTGTTTATGGGAATCCGCGAATATCCATCACGTACGAAATGCGCCAGCCTGGCCTGGCATACTCTTG
>PCTK01000096.1:951-1093 GCA_002786505.1 Nitrospinae bacterium CG22_combo_CG10-13_8_21_14_all_47_10
TGGAGGTCTGCCTGTGCCTTCCAAAACAACTTCCCTTGATTCCCTGACCCGTCCCGGTGACCTGGTCAAAAAACTTGACGGCCACAATCTGCTTTGTACCGCCTGTGGCCATTTATGCAAACTGAAGCCGGGCCAGCGGGGG
>PCTK01000096.1:1141-4501 GCA_002786505.1 Nitrospinae bacterium CG22_combo_CG10-13_8_21_14_all_47_10
CGTTATTCCGCCGGTCTTCATAACGACCCTATCGAAAAGAAACCCTTTTTCCACGTGCTACCGGGTAGCCTGGCTATGAGCTTCGGCATGCTGGGTTGCGATTTCCGTTGTGCCTATTGCCAGAACTGGTTCACCTCGCAAAGCCTGAAAGATGAGGCTTCTACGGTTCGCTCCATCTCTGTGACGGCCGGGGAAATTTGTGACATGGCCGAGCAGAAGGGTTCGAAGACCGTGGTCTCGACTTACAACGAGCCGCTGATCACGAGTGAATGGGCGGTGGAAGTATTTCAGGAAGCGAAGGCCAGGGGACTCTACACCGGCTACGTTTCCAACGGACACGGTACGCCCGAAGTGCTGGAATATCTGCGTCCGTGGGTTGATTTTTTCAACATAGATTTGAAAAGTTTCTCGGAGAAGGAGTACCGCCGTCTCGGTGGCCGCCTGTCAGCGGTGCTGGAAACAATTCAAGCGGTGCACGGCATGGGAATTTGGCTGGAACTGGTTTCCCTGTTGGTTCCCGGTTACAATGACTCCGATAAAGAAATGGCTGAGATGGCCGAATTCATTGCTGGAATTGCTCCCACCATCCCCTGGCATGTGACGGCGTTTCATCCGGATTATAAAATGCAGGATCGGGAGCGAACCCCCGTGGACACCTTGTTGAGGGCGACCCGACATGGCAAGCAGGCCGGACTCCAGTTTGTTTACTCCGGTAATTTGCCGGGACAGGTGAAAAATACAGAGAACACCTACTGTCCCCATTGCCAGCACCTTCTGGTTGAGCGGGTAGGATTTCAGGTTTTGTCAGTAAGTTTAAAGGGCGGGCGTTGCCCTTCCTGCAATGCGCTTGTTCCGGGCCGGTGGAACAATTTTTGTTCATAAATTTCCTTTCCAGTCATGGCGGGAAGTGGGATGGCCGTTATGGAAAAGTTGCCTGCCTTGACGGTACGGTCGTTGAGCCCCATTTAAATCATTAAACCGGAGAATCTGATGTCTGGCAAACACCAACCTATACTTTTATTTCTTTTCATTTGTTTTGTCCTGTTGCCAGGAGTGGCCCAGGCCAAAACTGGAGACGAAGACACATTGCGAAAGTGGGCGGAGATTGATGGATTCCGTTCCGCGCAATTTGGAATGAATGAACGCGATGTGCTGAAAGCGATATATCAAGATTTTAAAATCTACAGGAAAGATGTTTCCCGGTTCGAACATCCCACCGAAAAAACTGTGAGCCTGGGAATTGATGTCGAGAACCTTTTGCCCAATAGTGGTCCGGCAAAAGTTTTTTATATTTTGGGTCATAAATCCCGGCAACTCATTCATGTCAATGTTATTTGGGGCAGGCCGGCCACTCCCAAGCCAGACGCTGAAGGCGTAGTCGGCATCGCCAACCAGTTGCGCAACCATTTTGCCCAGAAAAGTTATCAGAAAGAAGGGCTTGCTCTCAATGCTCAACTGAGTGAAGATATCATTCTGGTCTTTCAAGGTCTGGACAAAAAAGGCCGCGCGGTAAAACTTGTATTGGTCAACCCAAAGTCCGACCCCAAAAAAGTGGGAGAAAACATTTCCCTCACCCTTTCTTATATCGAAAAACCCGGCAGGCCCGATGTCTTCCGCATTAAAGATGACGATTTTTAATTTTTGAAATGGTAGCGGCCTGTTAAAATTGCCGTGGCTAAGGATTGCCGATGGGAATGCTTTTGATAAATGTTATTATCTTTATTGCTTTTTAATATCAGGAAACAGGAGAATATTGTGAAAAATAAAAAAGAAGTAGGCAAGGCATTGGGCAGGATCCCCAGTGGTTTGTTTGTGATTACCGCCAAGTGTGAAGACAAAGAAGATGCGGTTCTGGCAAGCTGGGTAAATCAGTGCTCGTTTGATCCACCTGCTTTAACCATTGCTCTGGCTACTTTACGCTCTGCCCGGCTTTTGGTAGAGGCCTCAGGCGCCTTTATTGTAAATGTTTTGCCTAAAGAGGAAAAGAGCCTTTTAAAGCATTTCAGCCGCCCTCCTGAAGATGTCTTCAAGGGTGTTAAAACCAAAAAAGGGTTGGAAGGGATTCGTATTTTAAGTGACGCGGTATCTTATCTGGAATGCGAAGTGGCCCAGGCGATGCAGTCTGGAGACCATGTTCTTTACGTTGGAGAGATTGTAGGAGGAAAAACTCTAAAGGGCGGAGCCCCATACATCCATGTGCGCGACAACGGGTTTGGTTATTGACCGAGCCCGATTATTTTCAGGAAGTCGGTTCGAGTGATCGCCCAGTAAGCTCCGGTGACGAGAAACACGACCACGCCAATGATCAAAGCACTTAACTTGATCATCCGTTTCGGATCAGCTTCATAATATTCTTTCAGGTCGCCAGCCAAACTTTCCACCACACTTTCGTCGGCAGACTTGCGAAAAGTTTTGTCGATGGCATCGCGACCGTAAATGATCCCGAAGATCAAAGCAATGATCAGTATTTCAATAGCGCCTATCATGTCGTCAATGTAATGGGGGTTTACCCTTTATTTCGGGGTACTGCCCGGCTCGTTAATTTTTTTTCTTCGGAGGCCGGAGCGGCATTTTTAGCGCAACGAAATCCATAGTCGTCCAGGCGGCTTTGGGGGTTTCCATTATTGCGGAAGGATGAATAAATAAAGCCTGTCAAATCCCGCCACGAACCGCCGCGAACCCCCTTAAATTCCCCGCCAATGGGTCCTTTGGGGTTTGCGTATTCTGATTGTTCCTTATAATACTCGCGATCATACCAGTCGTCCACCCATTCTTTGACGTTTCCTGCCATGTTATGCAGTCCATATGGACTTTGGCCTTCTATCAAGGCTTGCACGGGCACCATGACTTTGTGTTTTAGTTCCTCGGTCCAGGCCTGAAAATAGCGAGCCCGGATTTCGGAAGGGGCGGAATCGCCCCAAGGGTAAATTTGGGCAGAGGCGCCTCTCGCGGCTTTTTCCCATTCGGCCTCTGTGGGCAGGCGTTTTTCTTTCCATTTGCAATAGGCGTCTGCCGCGAACCAGTTGACATTGTTGATGGGATGATTTTCAAGCCCCGGTCGGGGATGGAAGCGACCGTCATAGAAAAGGGTGCCAAACTTATTATCGAGATAATATCCTTTTACGTTGTCCACGGTGTTCAAAAATTCAGCAAATTCCCCTGCCGATACCTCGTATTTGTCCATCCAGAATCCGTCAAGGTAAACCCGGTGTTCGGGGGCTTCATCATCAAGAGTCTTGTTGGAGCCCATGATGAAAAACCCGGCGGGAACAAGAGCCATATTGTCCTCTTGCAAACTTGTCTGGCTCAGGATGCCTTGCATCCTGCCACTGTGTGGGGCCAGTTGTTTTAAAAGTTCTC
>PCTK01000096.1:4556-10091 GCA_002786505.1 Nitrospinae bacterium CG22_combo_CG10-13_8_21_14_all_47_10
GGCTTGTGATTTTTCTTGCTGGCCGGATTTGAAATAAATCCATCCTTTAAAAAAGTGTAAATCTGCTCTCTGCGAATTTTTGGCAGAAACCTCATCAATATCCTGAATCATGCCTTGGGCAATTTGAGGGGGGTTTTCCGAAAGAACTTTTTCATACCATTCTCTTGCCGGGTTGTATTGTTTTTGCAGGAGCGAATAAAACCCCAGATTCATTTGCGCCAGTGCCTTGAGCTTACCGGGTTCCTTGCTTTTTTTCATCCCGCGAAGTGTCCATGCCGCGGCCATAGGCAGATCGTCGAGCCGGTAATACGTCCAGCCCAGTTGGATATAATTGCGCAGTTGGGTGGGGTCCTGATCTATGAGGAACCGGTAATGTTCACTGGCCCGTTGGAAATCTTCCATCCTGTAATAGGCTTCGGCCAGCCCTTCATGGATTTCAGGAGCGCCTGGAAACTGGTTTTGAACATTTTTGAGTGTTTCAAGGGCCAGCATTTGTTGTCCCATTCTTCCATAAGTTGAAGCGATGTTGAGATGGTTTTGCAAATTCCCAGGTTCAATCCGGGCAAGGAGCTTGAGGTGCAACAGGGCAGATGTGAGCCGATTGTCTTGCAGATAAAGGTTGGCCAGCATTTTATGAGCCGGGCTGAACCCCGGTTCAATTTGCACGACCTGCAAAAACGCGTTGATTGCCATGGTTGAGTCGCCGGATTCCATATAGACGAGGCCAAGGTTGAACAAAGTGGAGGTGTTGTTGGGGTCGGCTTTTAAGGCAAGGTTGTAATGTTTAATGGCCTCTTGCGGCTTTTTTAATTCCGAAAAAATATTTGCCAGATTATTTTGCGCGTCTATGGATTGGGGGTTGATAGAGGTGGATAATCCCAGATAAAAGACGGCTCTTTCGGGTTTCTGATTCTGGTAATACACCATTCCCACATTTGAGAAATAAGCGCCCAGGGTTTGCCTCCCATCCAGATTTTTCATGAAGTAGGATTTTTGATTTTTCCCTGGAGTCCCGAAACGTTGCTGGTAAAAGCTGTCCGGGTAGGAAGCTCCCTGTTCGGTGGTTTCGATATTGATGCGCGCCCCTTCAACCTCATACCGGACGAAAAAATGGTTTGGGAGCGCAACCCCATGAAGGGGGAGTCCGAGTTTCTGTCCAAGGATTAAATATAACAGGGACAGATTCATGCAATAACCTTTGCGGGTGTTCAACAGGCCATGCAGAAAAAGTTCTTCCGGGTTGACCGGAACACCTCTTTCATCTACCTCCTCGGTATAACCATAACCCCCTTCACTATGAATGACGGTTCGTAGTATTTGGATTACATCCTCGGGCTTATCCTGTCCTTTTAGTTTTTGCTGGGCCGAAAGAGTCAGCTTTTCGACTTTTTCTTTTAATGGAACAAAATCCAGCGACGGTTGCCAATGCTTTGAAACCATTAGAAGGATTTCCAGCAGGTCGGGTTTTGTATCAGAATCCTTCTGCAGTTGTAAAAGCCGTGTTTCAACCGCCCCCTCCAATGCGGGGTTGCTGTAGCCGGTTATCGGTTGTAAGATGTACGAAAACAGGGAAATCAGGACAGCGAAGTATATAAATCTTTTAGCAGGCATAAAAATCACAAGTTTGGGATTTCAGGATTTGTTAATCATTATATCAGAAGGTGAATTTGGAGTGCTAATGAATCAAAAGCATTTTTCAGGATGTTCTTGTTTGGGGAGGAATGAGTGAAGATCCTGGTAGCGGAAGATGATCTGGATAACGCCCGGTTGCTTGCAAATATACTTCGGAGTGGTGAGCATACTGTAGAAGTGGTGGGTGATGGTATCGAAGCCCTAAAGAGGTTGAAACAAGCACGGTTCGATGTCCTCCTGACGGATTGGATGATGCCGGAAATGGATGGAGTGACCCTGATCCAGAGAGTCCGCAGTGAATTTGAAGTCGCCCCGTTGATTCTGATGATCACTGCGGTAGGCGATGATGACTCACGCCAACAGGTGCTTCAGGCCGGTGCTGATGACTTTTTAATCAAGCCATACCAGTCCACAGATCTGGTCCGGGTTTTATCCGATGGTTTTGCCCGGTTCACACAGCCTGAGCCAGAAGTCAGTGTGATAAAACCGGTACGTATTAAGGGCCTCCCCCCTTTTGTTGGAGTTGCGATTGTTGCTGGAACGGGAGGCCCATTGAATATTTCTGAACTCTTTCGTTCCATTAGTAGAGATTGTCCGGCCTCTTTTTTTGTGGTTCAACATGGCCCTGAATGGATGGCGGATCTCCTTGTCCAGCAGATCAGGCTGAAAAGTGGATTCCCGTGTCATATTGCATCACAAGACTTGCAACCAGAAGCAGGCCATATTTACCTCGCTCCTGCTGGCCGACATATGGTGATTAATCCTCCACCTGTGTCAATCGGACTGAACAAGGAGCCCAGGAAAAACTTTATGCGGCCCTCGGGCGATGTCTTGTTTGGCAGTGCGAGTAAGGTATTTGGAGAGTTTTGTGTTGCTGTTGTTTTGTCGGGAATGGGTCGTGATGGAGCCCAGGGCGCGGGAGCCATTAAGGCAGGGGGAGGGGCGGTCTTCGTCGAAAACCCTGGAAAGTCGTCAGCACCTTCCATGCCGCAAACAGCCGCTTCGGTGGCGAATGTTTGCTTGCCTTTTGACATGATGGGAGAAGCTATAACCGATCAAGTGACTCAAGCCAGCGAAAAACTGTGGCAACGTAAGAGGCTGGAATAGGGTCATTCCTTTCTCACCATCCAACCCTCAACAAGAAGTAATCCCGCAACCATTAAAAGAAGAGGTGTTGCCAGAGGCATCCCCTCTGAGGTTTTGAACTGGACCGTTTGGGTTTGAGGTTCCAGGAATTCAAGGTCTAGTCCCTCAAGAAAATTTTCGATTTCTTTTTGCGTTATCTTTCCCGGTTCTGATTCTCCGATATCAATGTTCACCGTGAAGGCTCCGGCAGGTTCGGCTCCTTGGGGAATTTTTTTCAACGTCTTTTCTTCCATACCGTTGACGGAAGGGGATGAAAAAAGATGGTAACTGCCCGGCTGAAAAGTATCGCTAAAGACTCCATTTTTTAAAAACTGCTGAGTGCCATCCGGCGCGCGCACGATCCAACTCCCATCTGAGGAACTTTGGCGAAAAGGTTCTCCCACCAACAAGTCCTGCTTGGAAACACTTTCCAAACCTCGGGCGGAATATTGGGTCCATCGCTGGATCCAGGGTAGATAAGTCGGTTGAATTGGAAAATCGTTCCAATCCCTATCCAGCGAACTCAAAAACATAACAACTATGCCTTTCCCGGTCTCTGACTCAATCACAGCAGGGTGTTGGTTTGAAAACCAGGTTCCTACCTTGAAATTTTTATTCTCTCTTGCCTGCACGGTATACATGGAATAAAAATTGATTCCCTTCATTTCCTCAAGGGCCTTGGGAGAAAAAACCTGCATGACTGGGTGGGTGTTGTTTTTTAACAGGAGGTGCAGGGCATCTTCTCTGGAATGATAGAGGGAGTCAAGTTTGACAGGCAGGAGGTTCCCCAAATGTTCGTTGAAATATTTAGGGCTTACCTGATCCCCCATTCCAAACAACAGGGCACCACCGTTGAAAACAAATTTTTCGAGCTCCAGTTCATAACCTTGGGGAAGCTCGCTGATGTTTGCCAGAATGATAACTGAAAAATCGGACAGGTTTCGTAAAGGGAGCTCAGCAAGGGTAGAAACGGTAGGGTCAATATGCGACAGGGATACTGAAAAAGGATTGAGGGCGCGTTCGAGATAAAAGGATTCGCTTTGATGCGGAATGGTCTCCGGGTCACCATCGACCACCAGCACACGAATATTCTGGCTGGGGTGGAAGGAGAAAAACCGCTCATTATCAGCCGGTAGAGAGTCTTCAGAGAATTGCACTTTTCCACTCAGAGGCTGGTTTCTTCTTAGAGGATAAGAAAATTCCTGCACCAGGGTTTGTCCTGGCCGGATATCGGGGAGTTCTTCCTTCACGAGTTTTCCTTCCAGAAAAAAGGAAAGCGGCATCCGGTTTATTGTGCTGGAAAAATTTTTGACCTCTGCTTTTACCCTGAGCAGGCGGCTTCGGGTGAGAAACTCCTGTGTTACCTGGATATTTTGCACCATGGCCTTATTGTCGGCAGACTGCAATTTTGAAAAATTTAATATTTGAACCGGGTAAGATGTCAAAGGCGCGATTTTGGAAAATGTTTCTTCCTTCCAGCCATTTTTGTCCAGATCGGTCATTAAAAGAATTCTCTTTTTCTTTTGTTCGGCAGATTCAAGGAGCTTGATTGCCTTGTCCATAGCCTCCCCTATATGGGTGGTGCGGTAGGAGACCGCTTGCGCTTCCAGCTTGTTTGTGAAAGCGGCTTTGTTGGAAGTCCAATCCTGTTCGATCCGTGCCGGGGAAGAGGCTAAAATCAGGCTGAACTCACTGCTGTCCGGGGCGTCTTGCAATTCTTTTACGGCGTATTCCAGCGCGTGATCAAACAAAGTTTTTTCTTTAGTAGACCGGATACCCATGCTGTAGGAATCGTCCAAAACAAACACGGTGGACGCGGGATCGGTTGATAGAGGCGCCTCCCTGAATGAAAATAATGGGTTTGCCAGAGCCAGACTGAACAGGGCGATAGCCAGACAACGAGCCAAAAGTAATAATAATCTGTTGGGCCGGGATTTTCGGATCGAACGTTTTTGCGATTGCGCGAGCAGGTAGACTGCTGAAAACCGGATTTGTTTTTGTTGCCTCCGGGTTAGAAAATGAATCAGAACCGGAATAGAAATCCCAAGCAGGCCGAACAAAAATAGTGGAGAAGAAAAATTGAGGCTCATAATTTGATAAGGCTTTTACGCTTGAGTAAATAGTAGCTCAATGCCTGATCCAGAGGCTCGGAGGTGTCCATGAAGACATAATCCATGCCAACCCCGTTGCAATTTTTTTTTAGTGCGCTTATATGATTTTGAATCGTATTCTTATATTCTTCACGAATATCTTGCGGATCAAGCCCTATGGCAGGGTCTTCTTCCAGCGATTCAAAAACGATATCCCCTTCAAAGGGCAGGTTAATTTCATCAGGATGTAGAACATGGAATAATACGACCTCAAGGCCCCTTGAGGATAGAAGCTTTAAACTTTTCTGCAGGTCTTGATTCTGGACAAAGAAATCTGAAACCAGAATAAGCATGCTTCTTCTAGGCAGTCTTTCAGACAGTCCTCCTAAAACCTCTGTGATCCGGGTTGTTCCACCCGGTGAAATATTGGCCAAACCATGCAAAATATGCTGAAAATGGGAAGCTTTGGAACGGGGTGGAATATGCTCAATAACTTGCTCGTTAAAAAGGGTTAGTCCCACTGCGTCAAATTGTTTCAAAAGCAAATAAGAAAGCCCTGCAACCAGATTGCGGGCATATTCCATCTTTGGAGCCCTTTCATTTAATGGAGACGAGTAGCCCATTGACCCGCTGGCATCCAGCAGAATTGTGCATTTCAGGTTGGTAGACTGTTCATATTGTTTGACAT
>PCTK01000096.1:10150-14103 GCA_002786505.1 Nitrospinae bacterium CG22_combo_CG10-13_8_21_14_all_47_10
GAGTAGTCTTTGTATTCCGCAAACTCAACGGATGCCCCCTTGTGGCGACTGCGGTGTTGGCCTGTCAACAGTCCTTCAACAAGATTTATGGCGATCATTTTCAGGGTTGAAACGCGGGAAAGGACTTGAGTGTCGAATGTCTGTGCGGAGTTTTCCATAATCCAATTGGAGAAAGTTATCTCAAGCTATTGTCGCATAAAACCATGGTGTCTCTAAAAATTAACTTTTACGATGGACAGCCAAGCGTTGGGTTGACATTGGGAAGAAGCCTTATAAAATGATCTTTCGCGTCAATAATAATTTTTCATATTATCCGGCTGATGGGTTCCATTCGATATTGCAAATGCCATTTTCAAAACGGCGAGTCCGAGCACTGGGGCATCCTGGATCGCAAGGCCTTTGCCCAGAAGGGGGCGGAAGCGCACTTTGCCCCAGACACTCCTTTGCTTCCCCGGCATCTTTTGCTGGATTTGTATTTTGACTGGGAAGAGGAACGGGTCTGGGGGAGCACTACCTATGACTTGGTGGTCAACGGGAAGGATGTGCGGGAAATTGTGTTTGATGCGGCAAACCTGGAAATAGACAAGGTGATGTTGGGCCGCCGCTCGTTAGCCTTTGAAAATACCGGCGACAGGGTAATTATTTCACCGGAAAAAACTCTTGAATATGGAGAGCCCATGCAGGTGAAATTGTTTCATTCTGTCACCAGGCCTTCGGCAGGAATTTATTTCACCAAACCGGATGAGGCGTATCCGGACCGGTTTAAAACGGTCTGGACCCAGGGACAGGATGAGGATTCCAAATATTATTTCCCCTGTTTTGACCAGCCAAATTTTAAACAGACAACCGAGGTTAAACTTCACTTGCCCAAGGGAATGTTTGGTTTGTCCAACGGCCGTCTTATCAAAAAGGGAGGGAATGCCCGAGAATCCTTTTTCCACTATAAACTGGAAATTCCCTATTCGACCTACCTTCTTTCCATTGTAGCTGGAGAATTTTCCGGACATGAAAGCCGCGTTGGGGGAGTGGATATTAAATGGTATGTCCAAAAGGGTCGGGAACGGGAGGGCAGGAATGCCTTCAAGGATACTGGGAAAATCATCCGGTTTTTTTCCGATTATACCGGCTACCCCTATCCTTATAAACACTATACCCAGATTGCAGTTCCGGAATTTGTATTTGGAGGTATGGAAAATTTTACCGTTACCACCCAGACGGATCTCACCCTTCACGACGACCGGGCCAGGCTGGATTTGGACTCTAATGGACTGGTCGCGCACGAAGCCGCTCATATGTGGTTTGGCGATATTGTTACGGCAAGAAGCTGGTCGCATGCATGGTTGCACGAATCGTTTGCTACTTATTTTGATGCGCTTTATACCCGCGAGTCGAAAGGGGAGGAAGAATTTCGCTATCAGTTGCTGGAAGACGCGGAAACTTATTTCAGCGAGGATGCCCGCTACCGCCGTCCTATCGTGACCCATATCTATAAAGAACCCATTGACTTGTTTGATGCCCACCTATATCCGGGAGGGGCAGTACGATTGCATTACCTGAAATGTCTTGTTGAAGAACCCCTTTTTCGTAAAGCTCTAACCCGGTTTCTCAAGCGCCACGAGTATGGACTGGTAGAAACGGTGGATCTGGTCCGGTGCCTTGAGGAGGTCAGCGGAAAAAACTTTGACGAATGGATGAATCAATGGATATTTCGCGGCGGCTACCCCATGCTGGAGGTGGGTTATCAATGGGCGGCGGTCTCGAATCTGGCCGAGATAACCATTAAGCAAACCCAGGAGGCTGAGAAAAAAGATGAGGAGCTGTTGTTCAAACTTCCTTTAAAAATTGAATTTTATTACTCACGGGGCAGTGAAAAGTTTTTGCTGGAAATCAAAAACAAGGAAGAAAAATTCAGTTTTCATCTCAAATCCAAACCGCTTTTTTTCAGGCTGGACCCGGACTATGAGTGCCCGGCCAAAAAAGTGAAGTTGGAAATTTCCCGATCCCTTCTGCACGAACAGTTGAAACGAGACAAAGACCCGATTGGGCGCATTGAGGCGGCCCAGAGCCTGGTCGCCAATCCTTCACAATCCGATATCAAAGTGCTCAGCCAGCGCCTGAAAAAAGAATCGCAGTGGGGTGTGGCGAATCGCATTGCCGTAGCCTTGGGAAAAATAGGCGGTGATCTCGCCCGCGATGGATTGCTCAAGGCGGTGAACAGCCGTTCTGCGAAGATTCGCCGCGGCATCGTTCAGGCATTGGGAGAGTTTATGGATGATGAAAAAGCCGGACGGGCACTGAAAAAAATTGCCCAGGGTGATCCCTCGTACAGGGTGGAAGCTGAATCATTGTCCTCCCTTGGCCGCATCAAGGCAAAAAACTGTAGAACGTTTCTGGAAGGTTTTCTGGGCAGGCCTTCGCACAATGATATAGGCCGATCGGCAATCTTTGGAGCCCTGGCCAATCTGGAAGAAGAGCAGGCGTGGGAAATATTGATTGAGGGAGCGGACTATGGAGCGGCCCGTAGTAGCCGGTTTTCGGCTATTCAGGGTCTTGCAAAACTGGCGAGGCGATTTGAGCATCTCAAGCCCGAGGCTATCAATAACCTGAAGCGGTTTGCCAGGGAAACCCGAGGTACTCCCTCCGCGACATTTCGCGGTAAACTTGCGGCCATTCAAGCCATGGGGGAATTGGAGGATCTCTCCGCCATCCCGACCTTGAGGAGACTGGTAGAGGGCGAAACCGATGGCCGTTTGAAACGGAGGGCGGAAGAGACGATTGTCCGCTTGTTTGAGTCGGCCAAAAAGCCTGGAGAAATGAAGGTGATACGATCTGATCTCGATGGCTTGTTGAAGGATAATAAATCCTTACGGGATCGGGTAGATATTATGGAAAAACAAAAAGACGCTAAACAAAAATCCAAAAAGAAAAAAGGATAATGGAATGAATAAGCCCTTTAATGATGACCCGGTAGAAGTGCTGGTGAAAAAGTTTTTGACCAAAAATGGAACGGTTCTGGATTTGCGATTAAAGTACATCGGCGATGAAGGGTTGGCATATCTGGCACAATGTCCAGACCTGATCGACCTGGAAGTTCTGAATCTGGAAAGAAACGAGATCACCGATAAAGGCATTCAGGCATTGGCCGGGTCTTCCATCATCACGAACTTGAAGGAATTACATCTGGAGAGAAATGATATTGGCGATGGTGGAGCCAAGGCAATTGCCTCCTCCGCAAATTTTTCCTACTTGAGTTTTATCAACTTATGGAAAAATAAAGTGGGAGTTGAGGGGGTAAAAGCTATTTCCAGTTCTACCATTCTGGTAAATTTGAAAAACCTGGATCTGGCGCAAAATAATTTTGGTGACGAAGGCGCCAAGGCTTTGGCCGAAAGCAAAACTCTGGCGAGCCTGGAGTTGCTCGAAATATTTGGCAGTGGCTTGACGGATGAAGGTAAAAAACAACTCAGAGAATCCACAGCCTTTCCAAAACTACAGACCCTCGTTTTGGAGTAACCGGATTGTTTTTCTCTTTTACCTTGGATGCTTTTTGATCATATATTTGTGGTAATGGTAATGGACAAGATTCCCAGCATTTGGCCATGTTCTGTCACTGCCAAGTGGTGAACGCAATGATCTCGCATTATTTTGGCCGCTTTTTCCATGCTTTCCTGGGATTCCAGTTTGAGGAGAGGAAAACTCATGACCTCAGCCACCAGCATTTTTTCAGGGTCCAGGTCCTCTGCGACCATTTTTCTGCTGATGTCATGGTTGGTAATGATCCCGATGTATTCCCCATTTTCTTCAACAAGTAAGGAATGGACTTCATTATCGTGCATGATATGAGTAGCTTCCAGAATGTTTGCCGTGGGCCCAATGCTTAAAAGAGATTCTGCCATGTAATTGCGGATTTTTTCCATTTCAATTCACCCTGAAAATTGTTTGGCAGGACTAAT
>PCTK01000131.1:0-147 GCA_002786505.1 Nitrospinae bacterium CG22_combo_CG10-13_8_21_14_all_47_10
AATCTCGGGGTTGTGCAAAGGTCTCCACTGGAAGGGGGCTTCCTGCCAGGACCGTAGTGTATCAATGTCATCCGGGGCGAGGTTTTGGGTGGATTGAGCGACTTGCAAAAGTTCGGAAAAAATCAGGATAGAATGGATTTGGCAGGA
>PCTK01000131.1:186-1543 GCA_002786505.1 Nitrospinae bacterium CG22_combo_CG10-13_8_21_14_all_47_10
ACTGAAAATACTGAAACAATGGTCGACAATGCCACCGGCCTCCCGGATGGCTGTTACGGCATCCACCGCACTCCCTCCAGTTGAAATCAGGTCTTCGATGACTAATACCTTTTGGTTTCGCTTAAGGACTCCTTCAATTTTGTTTCCCATGCCATGGGATTTTGCCGTAGACCTGACGTAAATCAAAGGGGTTTGTAGCAGGTCGGCCAGAGTGGTTGCATGGGGAATCCCGGCGGTTGCGGTTCCGGCAATGACCTCGACTTCAGCCGAACATTTTTTCAATAGGTGTTGAAATCCTTGAGCAATCAAGGCACGGTGCTCGGCATTTCCCAAGAGCAGTCGATTGTCATTATAGATGGGCATTTTATAACCGGAAGCCCAAGTGAAAGGTTGTTGGGCATTGATTCGGATCGCGCCAATTTCTAATGCTACCTGGGCAATATTCTCTGCAATGGTCATCTTATGGATTCAAACTTGCGGTGGATTAAATCTTCTCCAATATTTCCTTTTTTCAAGCTTCCAATACCTCTTAGCGTGATACCTAGAAGAAATTTGGTTTCTCTCTCGTTTCCTAATACTTGCACGAGGCTTTCCCTTTCAACCATATCGAAGTTGAAACCCCAACATTTACAGGGATTATCGTACAGCAAACTGAAATTGTTTTCCTGAAATTTATCCTCGGTTTCATTATAGCGGGTTGAGGCCTGCATTTTCCAATTCTTGTTGATGGTCCAGTCCACGGTACCAAGGATAAAGGTGGACGAGTCTGCGATTGCTGAACTTTTGGAAAAGCGCCTTGTAAAATATAGATACAGTGCATCGAGGGGTTTGACCCCCGCCTCCGTGTTGAAGGATTTAAGGAATCCTTCATGGACGTCATAAGTAGCATCGAAATTGAGCATTAAATTATCGTGCAATCGGCTGTCCAGGTCGAAACGAAGGTCTGAAAAGGGGCGTTTGTTCTCAGAACTTTCTGCTCCAGTGGCCTCAATCAGGTCAACCGTTTGGCTGATGTCAAAGCGAAGTGCTTCGCGGGTATTAAAATTATCCTCTTCTCCGGGTTTTTTCTTTTCCCCTGGTTTCTTTTCTTCAAGTTCCTTTTGCAATAACCTTTGGGTTAGGGAATAGGTGAGTGAGCTCTGCCGATTTACGGTATCAATGCCATCGAATACTTTAATTTTTCCGCGATCTTTTTCATCAATGTCCGGGATAAAGTTGTAGGAGATGCGGGGTTCTATCAAGTGTTTGATCTTTGGGACGTATTTATTTTTGAGTTCAAATATTTTTTCAAACCTTGGCCCCTCAAGGCTGGCACTGACATCAAAGGATTCCCGAGTGAAAAAGTCCTGGCGCTTAT
>PCTK01000131.1:1667-10322 GCA_002786505.1 Nitrospinae bacterium CG22_combo_CG10-13_8_21_14_all_47_10
GGAAAAATTATCATCCACGTCAGAACTTGTATTCAGATCGGTAAGGAACGAAGTGAAGCTGGAATCCTGTGTGAAGAAAAAGTCTGTTTCTCCTATGGGTTGTGTGTGTGTCCTATAGGTAATTTGGGGTAGTTGGGCAAAGGTCTGGTCATTGTTTGCTTGAGAACTGTCACGATACCGGGTCAGAATATCCAGGGAACTGCTTCTCCAGCTTTTTGTGACGGTAGCGTGAGAGTCTGAATTGCGGCGGGCTCTTGCGCTTGTGCTGTCGTTGAAGTTTCTGTTGAACTCCTCACTTTCTAAGTCAAGTTTTCCTTTAAACTCGAAATCATCGGGAAGAGTTTGTTCGTGGATGGCATCTACCTTCCAGAACGTAGAGCCGGTAATCTTGTCATCTATAAAAGAAGCATTGAAGTAACCCGCAGTATGACTGTTGGGGGTGTACCGGTACTCAATAGAAGGTCTGAATCCACGTTGTTCCGTGTAATCCAGGCCGAAAGTCGCATCGGAGTGCCCGTTGATGGCCCAGTAATAGGCGTTGTTAAAGGTCACGCCCTCAGTACTACTGTTTCCCCATGAAGGGGTCAGGAGTCCGCTTTTGCGCTCCTGATTGATAGGGAGGTAGCCAACTGGGAAGTAAAGAATGGGAATATCTCGTACTTTAAAGATCCCATTGGTAAAATAAACCCTGTCACCCATTTCAATATCCATGTACTCTGCTTCAAATAGCCAATCTGGCAGGAGGCCTTCGCAGGTAGTTATTTGTCCTTTTTGAGCTTTGTAATGAGTTTTGGAGTACCGGGTAATTTCCTTTCCTTTAATATAATAATCTTCGCCAAGTCGCCCTCGAGTTTCAAAAATCCTGCCTTGTTGGTTATGGATGTTAAACCGGGTTCTTTTTGCGTTAAGATTGGTTCCATCGCTACGAGTGATGATGACGTGACCGCTGGCCTCGCCGTTTCCTGTCTTACTGTTCACCTTGACTTTATCTGCGTGGATGACCCTGTCATCAATGTGGATAACCACCTTTCCCCATGCCCAGATGAGACTCCGGGCATTATCGTGGGTCATGTGATCGGCGGTTAGAAAAACATCTTGTTTACCGGGTTGGCTTTTCGTGTCATTTGGGGGAGGGTTTATGGCTTTAGCGCCACTCTGAACCCAGTTCGGAAAGGTAAGTGGCTGGGGCATGGCCAAACTTTCACTTGGGGTTAGTGGTTGTCCGCCTCCCCACAGCCAATCAGGAGTATCTGGCCTGGATGTTTCTTCATCCAGTTCAGAAAAATTCCGGGTTTCTTCCTGCCCAGACATAGGATGTTGCACGTCACATTGATGTTTTTCACTGGAAAAAGTTTCACTCGCCAGAGTGAAGAGTATTCCCAGAGCTAAAAAAAGTATTTTCATCGTTAAAACATTTTTTGACGGCTCCAACCAGGAAAATGGAACCTGTGATACAAATCAGGTCGTCCTGGTTGGCGATTTGTTTTACAGCCCGCAACGCATCGGAAACAGTCCCGAAAGTCTGAGACGGTTTATTATGAACTTTTAGCTTCTCGGCCAGTTTTTCTGGAGCTTCTCCCCGGGGAGGATTGACCGACACCAGAAAAAACTGATCCCCCAACCGGCTTAAAATTTTGATGATTTCATCCGTTTTTTTATCCTGCATTAGAGCCAAAACTATCAAACATCGGGAAAATTTAAACTTTTCCAGCAACCCAATCGTCATATTTCTGACGCCGGCTTCATTGTGGGCGCAATCCAAAACCACGGTTGGGTGTGAAAAAACCTTTTCCAGGCGGCCTTCCCAGGAAACCTTTTCCAGCCCCTGTCTCAGGTGTTTCTCTTCTATATTCAGCCCACGTTTATTTAATGCCAAGCAAGCTGACAGGGCCAAGCCTGCATTATTCCTTTGAAAATCACCTATAAGGGGCAGAGTCAGGTTGTTCAGAACTTGGGAGCCCCATTTATAATTAAAGCTGGTTTTCTCATTATTTCCGGCTTCAGGGGCCACTTGGAAATCCACACCCAATCGATAAAGGTCCGCTGAACGCATTCTGGCCACATCACTGACGACTTGAAATAGTTCCTCTTCAGGTATATGAGCAAAAACTGTACCGCTTTCCTTAATAATTGAAGCTTTTTCAAAGGTTATTTGCTTCAAATCGTCTCCAAGGTATTGAGTATGGTCACGGGATATAGAAGTGATGATGGAAATTTCGGCTTCGCAGAGATTGGTGGCATCCAGTCGGCCACCCAGGCCGACCTCAATAACATTTATATCGGTATTTTGCTCATGAAAATAAAGAAAGGCTAAAATAGTTCCAAACTCAAAAAACGTGACAGGGATTTTCAGGCTTTCTACAGCAGATTTAACCCTGAAAATCAGCTCTGCCGTTTGCTGTTTTTCGATCATTTGACGGTTAATCTGAATCCGTTCGCGAAAATCCAACAAATGCGGTGAGGTATAAAGCCCAACCTTGTAACCCGAAGCTTTTAAGATGGACTCTGTGATCGCCGCAGTAGACCCTTTGCCATTGGTGCCGCCAATATGGACGGTAGGTGTTTTTAACTGGGGGTTACCAAAATGGTGAAGAAGCCGGGAGGTATTTTTTAGTCCGAGTTTAATGCCACTTTGTGTAAGACTATAAATGTAGTCTAGAGCGTTTTGGTAATTGGATTCATTCATGAAAAATTAATAGCTGTGATCATTAATCAGGGTTATTGAACCTTTCTTTTGCCGACCAAATGAGAGGTCTGGGGAAAACATAAAAACACAGGGTCCAGAATTATTGAGTGCGCAAACGATTTAAGGCTGTCAATGCCGAAATTTGTTTATTCTGGAATTTACGGACATTAAAGGGCAAACAGAATAAAACTATGAAGAACGATTCCAAGATTTCAATTCCCCTGATCTCATTTTCCTCCAGTCGGGAAGGGAGGGAGCCCGACAATGAGAGGGGAGAAAAGATTTTTCTTTCCAGTAGTTATACCAGAATATCCCCCCCAATGAAACTGCCGGGTTTATGTTATGGGGTGAGAATTGAAGCCAATTGTTATGCGCCGGTTTTGCCGCCAGGTTGTCTGGCCGTTTTTTCAAAAACCGATGTTTCTGCGTTGGAAAATTTTTATGCAGTTTGTGCGCAAAAAGAATTTCCATTTCTGGGAAAATGGATGCAAAAAGAAACTTCTGAAGGAAGAGAAAGCGGTGGGCGTAAAGTGTTTATGGTTCCCACCCCCTTGCATGTTCCGGATAGCCGGATTTCTCCTATTGCCTCTTCGCTACACCACGTTTTGCTCTTTAAAGATTTTTCAGATTCCGGTAAGTTAAGATTGCTCCCCGCCAGCAAAATCCTTTGGAAACATCCTTTGGTGTATGTGCAAAAATGACAATTCCTGGAGTTTTTCAGCAACCGAAGACGGTCAATCCAGGCAGACGGGAGCTACGTCGTGCCAGAATTTTATTCCGGCTTGCGTCCAGTCTAACTCTTTAAATGATTCATTATTGATCGGGTAAAACCGCATGATCTTCATGTGATCTAAAAGGTTTGCTTTGTCCGCCCATGCCTGTTGGTCATCCACCGGAATGAAATGGTTTTCGTTCAAGCGCCATTCCCATGGAGTGGCGGCCAGGGAGAGGTGGATATCCTGAAAAGGCGGTTCGTTGCAATTGGCAGATAAGCGCTCAAAATAGGTTTTTAGCTTGTTGCCTTTCAAGATCATGGAGAACCCAAGATAATGCCCCCACCAGAATAGGGTTCGATAGGTGTACATTTCGGCTTTGGAAAAATTCTGAGGAATATCCAGGGACAAAAACGGAAAGCCATTATGATTTTCACCTTTTGCAATTTGACCTTTTTCTATATCTGTTCCCGGTGGTAATTGGAGAGAGCAGGATAGCAATTCTACAACCATTGCTTCCTTGAGTTTTGTCAGGCGACTTTCAACTTTTTTGAGTATGGCGGGCTTGGTCTGGAACACCTCAACATGGCGGATCATCTCCAGATCTTTGGAATGCCAGTCTTCAGGGGGCGAATGCGGGGTAGAGGCTGGGTTTGTAATACTCATGTTTTGGGAGGCAGGGTAGCAGAAACAAAAAGCATTAAAAGAACGTTGACTATCTTATTAATGTTATTTTTAAAAACCTCTACCTTTCTTTTGTGCTATTTCTTCTTTTTGGCGCTCCAGAATATAAGAGTGAACTTGATCTTCCTGGTCGTCGCTAAGACCCACTATTTTGCAACGGCATACATCCTTTTCGTCAATTTTAAGGATCTCGGTTTTTACAGTAAAGGTTCCCTTTCCCTTGGGCAAGGTGATTTCAAGTGGGTAGGTAGCGCCCAGTTTGAACTTCCTGTTTTCAAAGGAAATGCCACCGGCACTGATGTCTACGGCTATGAGGCCTGTGCCGCCTACTTTGATGATAATGGGGTTCTCTTTTGAAGGATAAACTCTGAAAGCCCCTCTGGTTTCAGAAGGGTTTTTGAATAGCTTTTTCCCGGTATCTTTACTTTTCTTTTTCCAGAACAAATTCAACCCTCCTGTTTTTGGCTCTTCCCGGCACCGTGTCATTAGTAGCCAATGGGAATGTATCGGCATAGCCCGTTGCGGTCATGCGTTCAGGACTAGCCCCTTTATCAATAAAATATCGTAATACTGCTGTAGCCCGGGCGGCGGAAAGTTCCCAGTTGGTCGGGAATCTTTCTGTGGAAATGGACTCGTCGTCGGTATGTCCCTGTATATGAATCTTGTAATCCGGGTATTTGTTGACGACCCGGATAACTTCATCCAGCACGGGTCTTGCGGATAACTGCAAGTCCGCTTGACCGGGTTGAAAAAGGCTTGCCCCCGGAACCCGAACTATAACCTTGGCCTTACTGGTGTCAACATCCAGTTGGGAATCTTCGGCGACTTCCGTAATGTCCTTTAATATATCGTTTGACTTCAAGCCTGTCAAATTTTGAATGCTCTCCTTGATCTCCGCGCTGTCCAGAAGTTCAAGTAATCCGATACTTGCCTGTTCCTCGCCAATAATGGCTTCCTTGAATTTCTGCATATTCATGGACGCGATGGAATAATAAAGAATAAAAAAGGTCAGCAGTAAAGTGACCATGTCGGCGAAGGTAACCATCCAAAGTGGGGCACCCTCGTCTTCCATTATCTGGTCCCCGTACTTACCCAGATCACTTTTTTTTCCAGAACTTTGTTTTTTTAACTTGTCCTGCCATTCCTCCTCCATCTTCTGTATTTCGGCAGAAAGCTTGTTTTCAAATTCCTTTTTTTCGCGGAGGAGGTCTTGTTCCAATCTGTCTTTTTCGTGATGAATTTTCTCAAGGTCTTCCTTCAATCCCCGGATGATTTCCGATGGAAGTTTTACGCTACCCGTTTCGCTCTTGGTTTCGTACATGACCTTTTCATAAGAATTTATCAGGTCCGTTTTTTCTTGAATCATCTTCTCATAGGCCTTGATGCTTTCCGCGTGCTTTTTCTCTTGTTGCTTTACTTTCTTTTTTAACTGGTCTGCCGCATCGGGTTGCTTGCGAAGCCGCTGGACTTCCTGCGCGAGAAGCTCTTTTTCTTTGTCATACCTGTTTTGGTCGCTGGAAAACTGTTCAAGACGATCTGTCAGAGCCTGGTTTTTCAGTTTCAGTTTTTTCAGGGCTTGGACGAGCTTGGGGTCTTTTATCTCTTTGATGACTTCCTTGGTTTCAACTACAGGTTGCGGGGCTGGGGTTTCTTTCGCTTTGGAGGCTTGTTTGAGTTCTTTGGCCAGTTTTTCCCGGTCTCTTTCCGTTTGTTCTAACTGGGCCTTCAGTTCTTTAATCAAACTTTGATCTTTTTCTCTTTCCGAAGCGTCGGTCTCGTCAGCAGAATCTTTGCGGGTATCAAAGGCGAGCTTGGCACTTGAGAACTGCTTTTGCTGAATCTCTTCTTCTTTTTCTTTGACGGTGGTTTTGAGAACCTCGATTTTCTCCTGGCTGAGTTTCAGGACATGCTTGATCTTGGCATCATGTTTTGCCTTTTCCGCATCACGGCGCTTCAACTCCTTGGCCTGTATCCGGAGTTGCTCCTTGACCATTTCCACGCTATCACGCATGCGATTTGCCAGATTAAAAAATTATAGTGGACGTAAAATTCCTGCTTCCAGGGTTCACCGTTTCATCATTTTCTGTTGCATGGGACGGCGCAGTTTTGTTGGAATATAAGACGAGAGTTTCTCATATACCAGCATGGGGTTGTTGTCTTGAATGATCGATGCCGCCCCTTCGAATATGATTTCAAGGTTGATAACTTCGACAAGGGTTCTCGCTCTTAGTTTACCCGCAATCGGATTAAAAATCAGTGACGAGAGAAGGCTCCCGTAAAAGGTAGTCAACAGGGCTACTGCCATTGAAGGACCAACTGTTTCAGGGTTGTTTAATTTTGTCAGCATTTGTACGAGACCGATCAGGGTACCGATCATTCCAAAAGAGGGCGCGTAAAGCCCCATCTTCTTAAAAACATCCTGAATAATAAAATGCCTTTGCTTCATGGATTCAATTTCAATATTCAGCGTGTCTCGCATCATATCTTCCTTGGAACCATCTGCAATAAGGTTGCAGGCTTTTTTGAGGAAGTCCGACTCGATTTCCAGTTTGCTCAAAGCCACAATACCCTGTCTACGGCTCAGGGTGCAAAGCTCAACCATGGTGGAAACCATGTCGTTAGAGTCTTCTTTGGAGGAGGTAAAGACAAAAATAGCGGCCTTAAAGGCCGACTTGACATCATCAAGCTGGAAGGTGATGAGCGAGGCGGCTAAGGTGCCTCCAATAACAATCATCAATCCAGGGATATTCAGGAATGTCTGAATATCACCCCCGATAAAAATAGCGGAAACGATCAGAACCAGGCCCGAAATGATCCCTGCTAAAGAAGCTATGTCCAAAGTTCAGCCCTTTTATAAACAATTCTTACGGAAATACGGATTCGATAAATCTACCACTTTGTTCAAATTTCCGCAATAATTTCCGCTAGTTAGCCATATTCTCCCGGACTGGAAATATGCCCGGACAGCGACAACCAGACCTTAAAAGCCGGGTTTCCAACGGTTTTCTACCTATTTTTGTTCATAACGGCTGGTTGCGTGGCTATAATTAGCCTGAATTCAAAAATTTATTGGTTCCTACCTGTTTTTTTCGGTGGTGAAATCTGGCTCAAGGCTGAACCCTCGCCATTTTTTTAAGGGAGGCTAATAAGTGAAGGTTTTGTTATTTCAATGGAGTTGAGGAGGCTGGCAAAATGGGGCTCATTTGAATGGCAAAATGGCTATTCATCATAGAGGTGGCAGTGCACCTGGTGTCCTTCTTCCAGTTGAACCTGAGAAGGGACTTCAATTTTGCAACGGTTCATGACTTTTGGGCAACGTGGATGGAAATGACATCCGGATGGTGGGTTAAGCGGGGAGGGGACATCTCCCGGAAGTGGCTGGGGTCGGTTGCGGGACTTAGGGTCGAGGGATGGCTTGGAAGCGAGTAATGCCTGTGTGTAGGGGTGGGCTGGGGTGTTGGCGATTTGTTCCGTGCTGGCCAGTTCCACTATTTTTCCCAGATACATGACAGCGGTTCTCTGCGAAAGGTGTTTGACAACATTGAGGTCATGCGAAATAAAGAGCATGGACAGGTTTTCTTCCTGCTGAAGCGTTTGCAGTAAATTTATGATTTGAGCCTGGATGGATACATCCAATGCGGAAACGGGTTCATCGCAAACGATATAACGGGGGCCAAGAGCCAGAGCCCTGGCTATACCAATGCGTTGCCTCTGTCCTCCAGAAAATTCGTGCGGATACCGGTTCAAATACATGGACGAAAGCCCTACTTTCTCCATGAGTGACTCTACTTTAGTCCGCAACGCTTTTCCGTTGATGCGGAAATGCACAGAAAGTGCCTCCCCGATAATTTGCTCAACCGTAAACCGGGGATTCAGCGAACTGTACGGGTCCTGGAAAATGATCTGCATCTTGGGGCGCAATCTTGCCAACTCTTTCCTGTTCAACCTGAATATATCGACATCTTCAAAATACACATTCCCGGACGTGGGTTGCATGAGACGCAAACTCATTCGCCCCACCGTTGTTTTCCCGCAACCGGATTCCCCAACCAGGCCTAATATTTCTCCTTCATGAATCTCAAAGGATACGTCATCGACAGCTTTTACCTGGTTGACCACCTTCGATAACAGTCCTCCATATACAGGGAAGTATTTTCTCAGGGAACGAACGGTCAATAATTTTTTCATGCGGCAGGTGTGGTTTCATAGAGCCAGCAGGCGGTCTCATGAGGATTTTTACCGTCAATAGATTCCAAAGGAGGAATCATTTTCGTGCACTGATCGAGTTTTTCCGCGCACCGGGGGTGAAACGCGCATCCCTTGGGTAGGTAGGCCGGGTGGGGAACGGTGCCTGGTATCGTTTCCAGTTTCGAGCCGTCTTTAGGTAATGAATTGAGCAGGCCGCGGGTATAGGGGTGTGCCGGTGAGGCAAATAACTCTTCAACCGGGGCCAATTCCACCACTTTTCCTGAATACATCACGGCTACCCGGTCGGCGTATTGAGCCACAATACCAAGGTTATGGGTGATAAGCAGAATGGACATATGGGTTTCTTTTCTCAGCCGATCAAGC
>PCTK01000131.1:10431-12509 GCA_002786505.1 Nitrospinae bacterium CG22_combo_CG10-13_8_21_14_all_47_10
TCATGCCGCCAGAAAGTTCGTGCGGATACTGGTCGATCCTGTTCTCGGGAGAGGGAATGGCCACTTGCCGCAGAACCTTCAAGGCTAACTCACGGGCCTGGGCTTCCGTTTTGTTCTGGTGCAGGCGGATGGCTTCCATGATCTGGTCTCCGACCGTGAATATCGGGTTGAGAGAAGTCATTGGCTCCTGAAAAATCATGCTGATTTCGTTGCCGCGAATGTCCTGCATTTCTACTTCCGGAGCCTGCAAAATATCCTTTCCTTTAAAAAGGATCCGCCCAGATTCGAATCTTCCGGGAGGAATGGGGACGAGGCGCATGGCGCTTAAGGCCGTGACGGATTTTCCGCAACCAGACTCTCCGACCAGCGCAAGAGTTTCGCCTTTATGAATTGTCAGGTCTACATTGCGCACGGATTGAACGATGTTTTCTTCGGTGTGAAAAAACGTGCTCAGGTCTTCGATCTTGAGAAGGGGGGAGGTCATACTATTTTGAAATGGAAAAAAGTGTCCAGACCGTTTTAAGGATGGTCATGCCCCTCATGTCCGTCATGGTCATCCTGCTCATCAAGGATATCTTCATAGCGGTACCCGTCATCCTCATCAATATCGTATCTATTAAGGCGGGTATCGATTTTTTCCGACCACAGGTCAATTCCACCTTCCAGACACTTTACGTTGGTGAACCCTCTCTGGGTCAGCCACTTCTGAAAACTTGGGCTACGATCCTGTTTCCAGTCAATCAAGACTATTTCGCGATCTTTCTCAAAGGTTCCGAGAACATGCTCATTGTTTTCAGAATTGATAATGTGCGAACCTTCAACCTTGGAAATGTCTCTTTCCCAGCTTTCGCGAATGTCCAGCATAACGGGCTTGTTGCCGGAATCGATTTTTTGTTTCAGCTCCTCACAGGTTATAACCGCAACATTTTTATCTGCATACTCCTTGTTCAGGCAGTTGATAACTTCCTGCATATTTTTCCCATGAGCCAGACATATGGAAGCGAGGGTTTCTTCCTTGCTGTATGGAGTCACCGGCAGACCAATATGGAATTCTTTAAAGAGTATGGTGTGGACTTCCGGGAAAATCTGATTGGCAGATTCCATGGAAAGTTCCGCATTGAACGGGCCATCGACTTTCTCCACCTCAATTTCAGAAATTCTCAGGATATGGTAACCGTATTGGGAATGGACCGGACCGATAACATGCCCTATATCTTTTACGGAAACCTCCTGTCCCATAATGGATTGCAGATTCCCTTCCGGCATCCAACCCAGGTCGCCAGCGTTCTCCTTGGAGGGGCAGGTGCTGAATTTTGTCACCACCTCTTCAAAGGGAGTCCCGCTATCTAACTGCTTTTTTGCCGCAACGACATCTTCCATAGAATGGGTGAAAATCTGGCTGGCTCGAACCCGAATCATAGGCTTGTCTCCTGATAGCTAAATTTGTTGATGGTTATCATAGTACTCTTTGATGGCAAAACCCAGTTTAAAGAAGCAAAATAATTGTTCTTTTAGTCACTGTAAGTTTATCAGTTTTTCATCGACTAATATTGCTCGAAGTCTGGAAACTTGCCTGTGCTGACGAAACCTGTTGAACTTTCTAGGGTTATAACCCCTTTCAAATAAAGTCTTAAGTGGTGAACGCGGTCTGCCGAAAAGTATGGGGTAGGGGTTCTCAGGCCCTCGGATGAAGTCTGCTCCCGGCAATTAATGAAATTGTAATGCCATGGCACTGTAACAAGTTATTGAGGACTTAGGATTTTTAATTTATTTTTTTAAGGAGATTGTTTTGGAAACTCGCAGAGATAAAGAGAATCAGGATAAACGGGTTTGTGAAAATACGGCCCGAAATTCAATCGGTGACGGGAAAGAAAAGAAACCGGTTAAGACTAATAGTGAATTGATGGCTGAGTTTTTTGCTATTGCGCCGGATGAAATAAAAAAATAAAAACCATCTCCTCCACAGGGCTTTCCCGCCTTGTTAAAATATTTCCCATCCCTCCAATTTGACAATACCCGTCACCTGAACTAGGATTTTGTGGTCTCGTAAAAACCTTTTTAAGTCGGCCTTTAATTTT
>PCTK01000131.1:12589-13888 GCA_002786505.1 Nitrospinae bacterium CG22_combo_CG10-13_8_21_14_all_47_10
AAATCAGTGCTTGGGTGGACGTTACCACTATTACTATTGGGCATTATAGCAATATCCTGTTCAGAAGAAGATGCCAGCCTGCTCCACCGGTACTCCAGCCAGGGCAATGTGGACGAAGTCAAACGGCTGATTTCCAGTGGCGTGAGCGTAAATAAAAAAAACAGTGACGGGTATGCTCCCCTGCATTTAGCAGTTAAAGGAGGGCACAAAGACATACTCATGGTGCTTATTGATAATGGAGCGGACATTAATGCAGAGGCCATTTATGGTGACACTCCATTGCATATAGCGGCCGCCTATGGCCAGATGGACGTTGTGAAAATTCTGCTTTCCAGTGGCGCTAAAATAAACGCGGAAAACGGATATAAGAATACTCCCTTGCACCGGGCCGTAAACGAGGGCCATAAAGGTGTGGTGGAAATGCTTATCGAAAAAGGGGCGAATATCAACGCGAGAACCAAATTTGATGACACCCCGCTGAATGTTGCCATCAAGACCGGCAACAAACAGATCATCCAGCTTCTGGAAAATAACGGAGCCGTTAAATAGCGGTAAACCGGAAGAACACCAGAAAATGGTCAGGATTCATATTTATGGCCCCTCCACAGGGCTTTCCAGCCGTATTAAAATATTTCCACTCCTCCTGTTTGACAATATCCGCCACCTGAACTAGGATTGGGCGATCGACTCCTGTCCCTGAGGGTCGCCATGCTTCTCTGAGTGCTAACCGGCCATGGATAAAAATCCTCCCTAATAAAAATAAAGTTATGCGGGGCTATGCGAGAGCATACGTTACCTGCTGGAGTGACTTGCGACCAACCCGAGTAAGGGGTTGGATGGAGCGGCCAATTTAATATTTAACGGGAGAGGAAAATGAATTTATTTCGAATGGGCACTTTGTCGTTATCCATGGTTTTTTTATTGGTTCTGTGTGTTGGTTGTGGGGAAGAAAAACAAAAATCCAAGGACGTAGGGCAAGCGATTGTTGACACCGTTAAATCTGCTGAAAATAAGGTTGATGATGCCATGTCGAAGATGCAGGAAAAAGTTGACCAACTGGGGGATAGTGAAAAGTAGTGGGAATATGAGAGGGCCTGCCTGGGATGGTGTCCCGGCAAACTATGGGAGTAAACCACTCCAGACTCCAGGATAGGATAAAGAAGGGCAAACAATTTAGTAAGAATACCTCTCATTGGAGAAACTTATAGTCAAGTAGCAACGCGACCTCTTTACTTTACGACCCCTTTACCCCTTTATAACCACGGAAAACACGGAAGGCCACGGAAATGGGTAATTTGT
>PCTK01000213.1:0-8191 GCA_002786505.1 Nitrospinae bacterium CG22_combo_CG10-13_8_21_14_all_47_10
TCAATCGGAGCCTGGGAAGTTTCAAAGGGAAACGCATCCGGGAGCAACTCTTCCCCGTCTGATAATACAATGGCCCGCTCCACCGCGTTCTCCAGTTCCCGGATGTTTCCCGGCCAGGAATAACTCATAAGGTGAGAGACTAAACCCTTGCCCGGCTTCTTGATAGGCTGGCCTTGCGGGCTGTGCTTCTTGAGGAAGTAGAGTAATAAGTCAGAAATGTCCCCCAGTTTTTCACGAAGCGGGGGCAGAGTTATTTTTATAACATTGATTCGATAAAAAAGGTCCTGGCGAAAATTTCCTTCCCGGACTTCTTTTTCCAAATCACGGTTGGTCGCCGTTATCAACCGGACATCGACATTGATGGTTTCAGTTCCTCCCAGGCGGAGGAACGACTCTTCCTGAATAACCCGCAGAAGTTTTACTTGCATACCCAAAGGCAACTCGCCAATTTCATCGAGGAAAAGAGTGCCCGTGTTAGCGGCTTCAAACAAACCTATTTTTTTTGAGTCCGCGCCGGTAAAAGCGCCTTTCTCGTGCCCGAATAGTTCGCGCTCCAGGATGGATGCGGGTAGGGCCCCACAACTGACAGACACAAAAGGCTTGTTTTGCCTCTGGCCCCGGTCATGAATCAGATGGGCAAACAATTCCTTTCCTGTGCCGCTCTCTCCATACAACAAAACTGTGGCTTTGGAATCGGCCACCTTTTCGGCCATCGCAATGCATTTTTTAATGGGTTCACTCTCACCCACAATCGTGTAACGTTGCAGATACTGCTCTTTAAGTCGGCCAAATTCCTCGCCCAACAAGTTTCTACTTTGTGAAACTTGAAAAAACTTTGCCATCAAACTGGCAAAACGTCCCAATATCTCAGCATCTGTTTCATCAAACGTGGAGCCATCCACCTTATCCAAAAACTGCACAACCCCGATCACTTTTTTATCAATGATTAATGGGAAACTGGCCATGGACTGGATAGGAATTTGCATTTGCTCGCTGACTCCCTGATACCAGCGGGGATCTTTGGTCACATCATTGGAAATAACCGCCTGCCCGGTTTTCGCAACATATCCAGAAATCCCCACACCTGGCGGTAAATCAATATCTTTTAATTGCCCCATATTTTTCCCGGAGGCCTGGTAAAATTGCATCTTAAAGGTCTTTTCATTCTGAACCAGCAATAAGGAACCATTTTTTACTCCCACAATATCCTTAGCCGCATCCATGACCATGGCTAATAATTCATCCACCTCTAGAGAAGTTGTCTTAAACAGGTTAGATATTTTACGCAATGCTTGAATATTGGTTTCACTTCCAATTCGTTTCATGAGATTTCCCGTTATAAAATCAACAATGCATCTTTAAAAAGTTATACTTTATTATTCAGCAATCAGAGTTGTGTATGATTTTATTTTACATGTCCGGCAGGGATTTGAAAAGTGCTAATATTGAGGCAGTTAGGGCAAAGTTCCTCTTAATAACGAATCAAGTTCATACGATAAATATATGAGGCCCTATAATCTGTGGGAACCAGAAAAGGAGGAGCACCCTGTTAAAATATTCAAAGTTGAATATTTCATTCGGTGAAAAGCCGCCATCATTCATTTGGGTCCAGCGATTCACAAATTCATCCTGATGCTTGTAATCCCTTCGAAAATTAAAATTTTATTGGGTTGCGCGACACTGTTGACCCTTATCAGCATGCTCACCTATTTCAATTCGCTGAAAGGTTCTTTTCAGTTTGACGATGCTCACCTGACTGAAAATCATTGGCTGGTTAATACGGATGCCTTCTTCGATCACCCCCGGTCCGGCCAAATTGGAAATCGTCCTGTCCTGAACTGGACATTTGCCTTAAACAACGAACTGGCCCTCCATCAGGTTTTCGGATTCCACCTGGTCAATCTTGGCCTGCATATTGGGGTCACACTATTAATTTTTTTTACGGTCTGGCGTACCGGGAATTTACAAAATGAATGTGGTTTAGCTTTTCCCTTATCAACAGCCTTATTGTTTTCATTGCACCCATTAAATACGGATTCCGTATCATATATTTCTTCACGGTCTTCTTTACTGGCAACGTTTTTTTATCTTTTGACGCTTTATACTTTTCTTAATTTGATCTGTTTGAAGAAAACAACCCCACTTGTAAAAAAAGGGGTTCTTTCAATTTTGGTATTGTCGGGGTTCTACCTCTCCGTCGCATCAAAACTAATCGGGGCAACCTTGCCACTCATGTTGATAGTCTGGTATTGGGCTTTTGTCGGACGCAAACAATATCCGGAATTTCACAAAACCGTTATGAACAACCGCTCGGTCGCGATAGGTCTTGTTTCAGTAACCCTTATTTCCAGCGGGATTTTATTTTTTTGGGACTCCTGGATTTACATGCCCCTTGATCAGGGCTTTGAGCTATTTGGACGAACTCCATATTTGATGGCTCAACTAAAGGTCATCGTATTTTATTACCTGAGGCTGTTTTTCTTCCCTTTCAATCTGAATGTGGACAGCGGCTTTCCTTTCAGTTCGCCGATGGAGGATCCCCGCATTATTTTTTCAGGATTAATAATACTGGCACTCATATTGGCTGTTCTCAAGTGGAGAAATGTTTGGGTGATTGTCGGCGCCATCTGGTTCTTTATCACACTGGCCCCGACCTCCAGCTTTATCCCCCTGAATGATCTGGCTGTTGAACACCGCATGTATCTTCCCATGTCGCTGGGCCTAAGCCTGATTGCCGGAGTTGGTATAAAAAATTTCCCGTCGCTTGTAAGAATTCGGCTCCTTGTGGTTGTATTGATCGCGCTGGGGGTGACCACAGCAACCAGAAATACTGATTGGGTCAGCGAATTAAGTTTATGGAAAGATTCTGCCAGGAAAAATCCATTTTCGCCAAGGTCTCATAATAATGCCGGTAAGGCCTATTATGAAAAAGGTGATCTTGTCCAGGCCAGTCGTCATTTTGAAAAAAGTGTCGCTAATATACCGAGGTTCGTAGCGAACCAATATAACATCCAGGATCCAAAAAGTTTCCTTGAACGAAGGAGCAGAATCCAAGGTGACGAAAGCAAACTGGAGTCCCCGGAGTCTTTAAAAATCATGGCCGAACTAGTGGAACCGCACTATAACCTGGCCAGCGTTTATCTGGATCAGGGACGGCTGGACGAAGCAGAAAAAGAATACCTTAAAACCCAAGCCTTGAGACCGGGGCATTTTTCATCCAAAATAGGACTGAGTTCTGTATATAACAAAAAAGGGTTGTACGATCAGGCTGTGTCATTGCTGGAACAGGCTACCCGGCAGAGCACGTTCCATTCCGATCCCGGTTTTGCTTTGGCTCGTTTGAATCTTGGCGAGCTTTATGCCAAAACCGGGAAAATTGAAGGGGCGATCATCGAATGGAAGGCGGCCCTCAAAATTGACCCGTCTTTATTGCCCGCTCATTTTAATTTGGGAACCGCCTATATGATGACGGCCAAGCTGGAACTGGCAGAAAACGCCTTCAAACATTGCTTGAAACTGAACAGCCATTATGAACCTGCACTGTTTAACCTTGCCAAAGTTTATCAGATGCAGGAAAAGTGGGACGAGTCCACCCGGCAATTCCAGATATTCATTGAAGCCATCGGCCCCAAGCCTTCTGCCTACGCGGAAATCGGTTTCAACTTTAACCGGCAATCAGACTGGAAAAATGCAAGGACATTTCTTGAAAAATCCGTTTCTCTTCAACCTGATAATGTGAATGCCAGAATCTCTCTCGCGGAAACCCTTGCCAACCTTGGACAAATAGAAAAAGCCCGGGAACATTTGCAAATAGCATTAACCTTGAGCCCAACGCAAAATGAAGCGATAAATAAAATGCGGGAAAATTTATCCGGCACCGATAGCACGACTCCATGAACCTCAAAACAACAGACCTCTTCAGGGATCAAATAAAATCCTTCACGCTTCTTATCTGCATGGGTCTTCTTGCTTTCTGGGCCACCTTACACTCACCGTTTCTTTATGATGATGCCCACGCCATCGTCGAGAATCCTTATATTCAACATTTGGATGATTTTCAAAAAAGCGTTGGTCTCGGAAATATTTTTAACCGATCCGTTCTTTTGCTGACGTTCGCGGTAAATCGGGAAATAGGTGGGCTGGAAGTATTCGGGTATCACCTTTTCAATATTCTTGTCCATATACTGACCGGGCTACTCTGGTATTTTCTGGTCAGCGAATTGTTGCTTTTAGAGCCCGACCGGAAACGGTTCAACCGCTTGCCTTTAATCTGCGCCTCCATTCATCTTCTCCATCCCCTCACGGTTGAAACCGTCACATATATTTCAAGTCGGTCATCAGGGTTGGCGACATTCTTTTATCTGCTGGCCTTTTATATATTTTGCAGGCTGGTTCGCAAAGAAAACATGGAATGGAAAGAAAAACTTCTTTTCAGCGCGGGGATCCTTGGGTTTCTTTTTCTTGGCGCGGGAACCAAGGAAATTATCACCACGTTTCCCTTGATGGCAATCGTCTATATCTGGCTCGTCACCCCGGCAGAGAAAAGAAAATTTTTAAAAACAAAAATCGGGGCTCTCCTTCTGCCGCTTTTACTATATCTTTGTTATCGCTATTTAGAGCAGGGCAATATTTTTTCGTTAAAAACCGATCCGGTTTCCGGCGAGACCAGCCGCTACCTGTATTTTCTCAGTCAAATAAAGGTGGCCGTTAACTATTACCTGCTCAAACTGTTTCTACCTTTTAATCTCAACTTTGAACCCGATGTGCGTCTACTGCCGGGAATCATGGACTGGCAATTCATTTTTTCTGCCGGAGTTTTGGGAATAGGGGCGATGGTGGTTTACCGGAGCAACTCCCGGGTCTTGCAATTCGCCGTCCTCTGGTTTGCGGTTACATTGCTTCCCACATCCAGTTTTATTCCTCTCAAACAGATTGTTACGGAACACCGCACTTATTTGCCCGGATTGGGGTTCAGCCTTGCCCTGGGCTGGATGTTTCTGAGAGCCCCACGGGTATTAGCAGTCTGCCTTTTGTTTTTATTTTTTCCCCTAACCTTTTTGCTCACAGTGAACCGTTCACTGGATTATCGGTCTGAAGTTTCATTGTGGGAGGACACGGCAACAAAGTCACCCAATAAAGCGCTGGTTCATAATAATCTGGCGACTTCTTACATGGCCGCCAAAAATTTCGATAAAGCGGAACAGGAACTGGTCCTTACCCTTCAACTTAATCCCACACAGTCTGATGCCCATGCAAATTTAGGCCATATCCAGTTTCAACGGGAAAACTGGAAACAAGCCGTTGAAAAATTCTACCGTGCCATTGCGTTGGGTTCCGGCAAACCCGACACTTATTATTTTATGGGTCTTGCCTGGAGTAACCAGGGAGCCTATACAGAAGCCATCCCCTTTTTGCAACAGGCCGTCACCCTGCGGCCCCACAAAGCCCATTATCACTTTGATCTGGGAAGCGCATATCAAAATACCGGGTCTTTCGATGAAGCCCTGAAAGAATTCAACCAGACACTGACCCTTCAACCCAATCATCCACAGGCACAAAACAACATCGGTGTCATATTCTGGAATTTAAAAGCCTATGAAAAAGCCGAAATAGCATTTGAGAAGGCCTTGAAAATTCAAAATGATCTGCCGGAGATCCACCACAACCTGGCCGCCCTGCATTTGAGTACCCATCATTACGCCCAGGCAATTCTCCATTTGGAGCAGGTTCTAAAACTCCAACCTGAAAATACAACCGCCCGAAAACTGCTGGACTTTGCCCAGGGACAAATGAAGGCAGGCCCATCATGATTTCCGGCAACTCAAGGGTATCCGTGGTTGGTTGTTGCCTGCTCATCTCCTTACTTGGTGTTTTGATTTTCGCCAACCACCTCAACAATCCTTTTCAGTTCGACAGCGTTCCCTACATCACCAACAACATTAATCTGAAAAACCCGGAAACCCTGCTGACCCCTGAATTCTGGCAACAAGAATTCCTGGAACGCGGCTTGTTGAGAATGTCCATGGCCCTCAACGTACAGCTGGATGGATTTGAGCCCATTGGATACCATATCCTCAACCTCGGCCTGCATATTTTGAATGCCTTGCTTTTATTTTTCGTATTGGAAAAAACCTTTCGGCGTTTTGGTCTTCATGCAATTGGCTGGGAGGATCAAAGAATCCGTACCGTTTCATTTTTTGCTTCGGTTTTATTTCTTTGCCATCCGATTCAAACCGAATCCGTTATTTACATCATTAGCCGCTCCGAAGTCATGGCCTCGACCTTTTACCTGCTCGGATTGTTTATGTTTCAACAATTATTGGAACGACCCGCAACATCGCGCCCGCAATATTGCTTTTATATTCTAATTATTTTTTTAATCGCTCTCCTGGGTTTCAGCGCCAAACAGACTGTCGCGACCCTGCCTGCCATAATGCTCCTGTATTACTTCTGCCCCGCAAATTCCCCGGCCTGGCCGTTCTTAAAAAAATGGAAGTGGGCGATTGGGGGTGTCCTCTCCGCCGTTGTTGGCCTTTTGTTTTACAAGCTTTTTACGGATGAAACTTTTCTTATTGGTCCTTCCCGGGCCGAGGAAATGGTCGGCAGGGCTAAGTACATGCTCAGCCAGCCTGGCGTGATCGTTTTTTATTATATAAAAAAATTACTGTTTCCCATCAACCTCAATATTGATCCCGACATAGAGGTCGTCACAACTTTTTTATCCTTAAACTTTTTAATTTCTGTTCTTGTCATAATTTTATTGCTGGTTGGTTCCCTTAAAATATTTAAAAACCGCTTCGTTTTCTTTTTTCTGTGCTGGTTTTTCATCATTCTTTCCCCATCCTCTTCCATCGTCACCCTGCATGATCTGGCCGCGGAACACCGCGTCTACCTGGCCTCAGCAGGAATTTTTATTTTACTGGCCTGCGTAGTCTCTGAGTTCACCCATAAAACCCGATCACCGCAAACTGTGCTTATTGTTTATATTTTGATTGGGGTCTTCGGAGTTTTAACCATTAAGCGAAACACAGTCTGGAAATCGGAACTATCGCTCTGGCAGGATACATATTCAAAATCGCCCCATAAAATTCGTCCTCTTATAAATCTTGCCCGGGCTTACAGTCTGGAAGGAGAAACCGAAAAAGCCATCAAGTATTATCAGGAGTCTCTTATCCAGAGCCCGTTCGTCTTTGCGACCAATTATAATTTGGGCGACCTTTATCTGAAAAAAGGGTTGGAGCCCGATGCTATCCGGCACTTTCTTCTGGCCAGCCGCATTGAACCTGAGGTTCCCGAATCTTTTGCCAAGCTCGGAGAAATTTATCTATCGCAAAAAAAGTTCCAACTGGCAGACACCTACTTTAAGCGGGCTGTGGAATTGAACCCTCATTATTCCCTGGTGTTCAAAAACCTGGGTGTCGTGAATTATTATCACCTCAATAACCCGAAACAGGGCCTTGCCTATTTCTCACGCTCCCTGACTTTGGACCCGAACCAACCCGAGGCCGAAAAAATCCGCCAGCTTCTGGTAATAAACCAATACCGATAAGGCTTGTTTTTCTGCGGGTACCTCTTGCTAATAAATGATCCCCTTAAAATAGAAATCAATTTTTTCCTTGAAAAGCCTGAGAAGTTAGATGATGAAGGAAGAATCGACAGGTCCGTTGTGTCGGTTTTGATGGAAAATTTTGACCGCGTCAACGAAGTGCGAGTGCAGGCTCAAGACGCGCAGAAAAGCGAACTCTTGCGGTTCTGGAAAAGGAACAAAGAAATTTCAAAAAATCACCTTGAATCAGACCAGCCCTCTGACAGCAGAAACTGAAAATTTTGCCAACGTTATCCGGGATATGCTATATTCCGGGTCCAGCAAGATCATAGACCCAGAGTGCCGGAGTGGTGAAATTGGTAGACGCACAGGATTCAAAATCCTGCGAGGGCAACCTCGTGTCGGTTCGATTCCGACCTCCGGCACCACTCCTCCGCAGAGGGCGAATTTGCTCACGCCGGGTTGTGTATTTTTATTCGGGTTCGACAGTTTTCTGTTTATGCGCACCAACCTTTAACAAGGGAGGTAGCTGGCAATATTTTCAATCCGCCCGCAAAGGGTTACCTCGGCCTGGTTGGCAATGAGCAAGAGCTCGTTTGGATGGAAAAATGATTTTTAAGAAACCAGGGCAGGTTGTCCGTTAAA
>PCTK01000213.1:8216-13784 GCA_002786505.1 Nitrospinae bacterium CG22_combo_CG10-13_8_21_14_all_47_10
CGGTTGATCTATAAAAGGATTGCGATTCCCCTGAACGATTTCTATCAGGTCGTTGCGTTTTACCTCCCATTCATCCGGCGGATCTTCAAAATGCCACATCCTCAATGCGTTTTCCAGGCCTTCTTCCAAAGGAATTTTATATTGAAACGACATATATAAATAAGCCCGGGATGCGTTTCCGCTAATTTCTTTTCTAAGAATCCCTTCCTTTTTGCAATAGCGGTATTCTCCCATGCCGGAAAATTCCTCTGTTACAGCAGAAGTAGCCGGTTCTTCCATCATTGGGAAAATATTATGCATGTCAGATTCCATAGCTTTAAACTTTGGCGAAACTTCCGAACAACATTTGAGTCCGCTGACCGTCTCACCCCCCGGTCGGACACACGAATTTTTGTTCCAGCAGGTTAGCGATTTTGCGAAAACATTCGGGGACATCAAGGATGCCCAAACCAGTTTTTGCGGCACACCCCTGGGAGGAGTCGGTCCATCCGCGCATAAATGGGGGAAGACCTGTTTTAACTTATCAAACACACAACCACAATGGAATGTGCGTTGTTTAGAGGAGGTCCGGTAAATTTTATGGAGTTGCCTTTGAGCAATTTCACTGCTGACCAAAGTGGATGGCTGAAACAGGTCGGGATTTAATGGCTGGCCCATAGCCGGGTTGACCGCTCCCAATATTAAAAAGGTTATCACTACAAATGTTGGTCGCATAAACCCATTATATCATTTTAACAAATATGGCTCAAAGCCGTGCGGCTCCCTGTTTTTTTAGAAGGCTCAGGTATCCTTCTAACGCCATCTCCCTGAACCTGGGATCTTTCGCGGCCTTTTTATAATATTCCAACGCTTCCGCATTTTTTCCCATCAGGTTTTTCGTTTCCGCCAGTTTTAAATATGCCCCCATATTATTTGGGTTTCTTCGGATTGTTTTAATATATTCTTGTTCCGCGCGGACCAGGTTCTGTTTATTTTTGGACATGCGGTAGTTTTCAAGGTGAGCCATTCCAGAAAGAAAATGGGGCCTTCCACAACTTTCACAATATTTACTGGCTGTCCCTGTTTTTTCCAGCCACTCTTCCACAGACCGGGTTAAAGGAATATCATGAGAAATTATCCGTTGATAATTATAATATTGAAATATCGAATAAGAACCCAGCACTAAAAAAATCGCGACCGCTTTTGGCCAAACCTTATCGGCAGAATCCCGGAGTACCCATATTTTATGCCTATCGGTCTCCCTGTCCAGAACCTCCACCGAAATAATCAGGAAAACAAAATAATAAATAAAGTTACTGGTCAGCCAATTGTATTCACTCATATTATGAAGGAGAAAACCTGCAAGGGAAAGGGCGATGAAAATACTTGTCTCCGACACCTGGGCGTTTCCCTTTTTATAAATATGGATCAACTTAAAACACAGTGTAGCCAGGCAGGCTATCAGCAACCCAATCCCTATTAGCCCCGTTTCTGCGGCCGTTTGCAGATACATATTATGGGAATGCGCAGGAAATCTTTCCAGTCCCGTTTGCGGATATAATTCCACAAAAGTCCAGAGACCACTTCCCAGTAACCAGTGTTCGACAAAAATTCTCCAAGCCCCCAACCAATAAAGGAGACGAAGCTCAATATTGTTAAATGCCGGTGGACTTATTGGCTCCAACCCAACTTCTTTTAATAAAAGGTTAGGCTCTAAAATAAGTTTGCATATTGCCAAATATATTAAAAAGGAAACGAGTGCTCCCAGGCCCGCCAATTTTGCTTTATCCGGTTCTTTTTTATGCAGGAAATACCGAATGATCAGGAAAATTTGCAGGCCCGCCCCCAACTGGGCTCCCTGTGAATTCGAAAAAAACAAAGCCACCAGAATCAGAATCCATCCAAGACCCGATAAAAATTTTTCAAATGAGCTTACAGCTCTAAAATACAAATACAGGCCAATAGAAATATGGATAACGAGATATCCCCCGAAAAAATTCGGGTTCATAAAAAATGAACGCGATGCGGGAATATCAGGTAGCTGAAAGGGAAAGGCTAAAGCAAAAAACTGTTCGATGATACTGACTGCCGCTAAAATTGCCGCCAAAATATAAACCAACCGTAGCGCTTTGGTTAGAGTTTGAATGCTATCAATAAAAAATATCAGAGCTACGGTTAAGGATAGGGCGCTGAGAAGTTTTAAAGCAGGATAAATGCTCAAATCCGCATTTTGGGAGAAATAAAAACTCATCGCGGAATAAAGCAGAAAGACGAAAAGGCTCACTGGCAAGGCGCCAACAATCCCTTTTTCTTCGCGCTGGGCAAAGGCCAGGCCCAAAAAAGCCAGAGAAAGAAACGCAACCAACGCATTTACATCGTGCAAATTTAAATCCAACTGCCAATTGTCGCAGGCTACCAAAACGATGACGACCAAATAGGCAATAGAAAACGCTTTCAACATAATGGGAAGACCCGCGAGATATTGGTTTTCATGCTTTTGAAATGTGATTGGCCTCTATTTTATTCAGAATTCTCCTATTTCTGGTTATTACAAAATAAACCACACACAGAAGAACTGTTGCCGCGCTTATAGCCGCACCCAGTTTGAAAGAAAGAGGGTCGTATTCAAAGCGCACACGATGTTCTCCGGGTTCAATAATTATCGCGCGAAATAAATAATTGGCGCGAAGGATTTCTGTTTCCTCATCGTCCACATAAGCTTTCCATCCCGGGTAATAGCTATCGCTCATAAATAGAAATTGCCGACTTGGCGAATTCACCGTGAGATCAACGGTATTGCTTTTGTAGGAGTCTATTCTGACCGGCTCCTGTTTTTCGTACCCCTCTTCCACGACACAAGGAAAAGTTTTTGGCTCTGCATCCAATAATAATCCTCTTTCCGGGTCAAAGCTTTTGCTCTGTAGAATTTCTTTATATTCATCATCGGAAGTTACAACCTTGCATTGGGGAACCAGAAAGACACGTGGAAGCTTTTTTTTATTTTCGTATATTTTTATAACCGGGGAAGCCTCTAACTTCTTTTTTTCTTTCGGGTCCTGTGGGATAGGGTCGTTTGAATGGACCAGCTTAAAATCCACAGAGGTGATAGCTGGCACGGATATCACATATTTAACATTCATCAAATTGAGCAAATTGGTGCTGTCAATAGCTGGCGCGGACTTAATCAGGTCGTCTATTTTTTTCCACCGTTTTTGCTGGGTAACCGTAATACCCTCGGTATCATAAATTCGTTGATTGCCAAGAAGCCCTATCGTAAATTTTTCTTTTAAAACATCCAGCGCTGTCCAATTACTTTTATTTATAATTTTTGCTTTCTTGGTTTTTGGGGTGACAAATATTCTGAATAATTCCGGATCAGATTGAACGAATCTGGCATTTTCTCCCATCGTTTGGGTTATTTCATAATTCTCTGTATGAAAAAATTTAAAATGGGCAAAGAACAAGTCCAGAATTAATAAGATTATTGAGGCCCAAAGAACAAGCGGTTTTTTGAATTTTGGTTGTGAATACAAAAACAAACATAAGCAAAACAGGCTGGTAAAAGCCAGAAACCGTTTAAAATTAAAAAGGTTGTACTCGGTTGCGTTGAATTCGGGATAATCCCACCCTATTGCTTTAAGGTGAGTAACAACGGGTTCATTTAAAAAATTTAAAATGCCGAAACCCAGCATGAAGAAAAACCCCAGGGACAATAAATAACGCGCCACTCTCCGGCTTTTTGAATTGTTACTCTTAAACTCCTTTTTAAAATAGTCGTAACCCAGCCCCGCCGTCACGGAAAGAATCAAAACTGCGAGAAAAATGAATTTGACCGGGTAACGCAATTTGCTGAAAAACGGCAGGTAATCATACAGTAAATGATGGAATAACGTGTTCTTCCCCATCGCCAGCCCCAGCGAAATAAAAAACAACAGCAGAAACCCTTGTGCTCGGCGGTCCCATTTTCTTAAAAAGATTGCCGTCAGGATAAATGGAATTCCTCCCATATAAATAGTTTTCAGCCAGTTCTGGTATGTCCAATATTTTTTAAAATCCGTTGCCAGGCCGTACTGATCAGGCAGGAACAATTCAACCAGATCCATAGGGTGTAGAGACCAAACCCCAGCTTCCTGATAGGAAAGGCCCGCGGAGCGGATTGAAAGGTGGGAAAGCTCCAGAAAAGGGAATAGTTGAACCGCTGATAAACCAAAAAATACTACGCAGAACAATACAAAGAAAAACAGGCGGTCGCGAAGTATTATGAAATCATCGGGCTCCAGCAGGAGTTCCGGAAAAAGCGTTAGGAAAAAGGCAACCCCAAAAGTCAGGTAACAGACTTCTATGCCTCCACCGAGAAACATTATTGTTCCCACGAGTCCGGATAAAATAGCGTGATCAAGGCGATTGTTTTTGATGGCAGAAAAATAACAGAGAAAAAACAGGGGCACCCAGGTAACCGACAGTAGCGTACTCAACAAACTGTGCACCGATATCAAATAGCCCGAAAGCATAAACACGACGGCTGAGATGATTGCCGCGCCCTGACTTGCCTTCATGCCTCGGAGCAGTAAAAAGGTAAAAATACCGCTCAGGGCAAAATGAATTTCTATGTTGAGATTAAAAGCCCAATCAAAAGGAAGGAATAAATATAAAACACTGATCGGGTAAAGCACCCCCGGTTGCAGGGTCGCAAACAGGGGATGGCCATTTAAATAATAGGGGTTCCATAAAGGAAAAACCAGGTTTTTGACTTCTTCAATCCAAAACTGCCGTGGAGGAATGAAAAAAACCAGAAGGTCCCGTTCCACGAACAGAGACCCTCTCATATCGCCAAAATAACAGACCGCAAGAACCGCCAGAAACCCTATCGGCCAAACCCGCTGAAAAAAGATAGCAAACCCCCTTTCTTTTAAAAGTGGTCAGGCCAGGCAAATCCTCGAACTCAAGGATTCCCTAAAAAGCTTCAACAATCTGAGATGCCTGAGCTCCAGTGTCGGTTCCGTTGTTAGCGGTAAATGTCCACGTAAAAGCAACCCCATCAACTGTAGCCGTAATTGCAGTAGCCGCCGCCGCAAGACCATCTAATCCGCTGGTGTCAATACTACCAATAACCGTTGTAGCGTTATAGGTTGAACCATTGATCAGCTTGTTAGCGTGCAACATGGTGATCTGCCCCGCCATGGCCCCTGTGAGCCCGTGAGCAACAGAAGTTCTCGCACTGCCCTGCAAATCAATGAACCGAGGGATAGCCACTGCCGCCAGAATACCCAAAATGACGATGACCATGACCAACTCAATGAGCGTAAAACCTTTATTATTTTTAATGCGGTTTTTCATTTTGTTTCTCCTTTATATTCAACCACTTCCAGACAAGTTAATGGTAAACAACTGAAAAGTCAAGACTTGCAACACCGCTCACCCAATATAATGCAAGTTTTTTGCCGAATTAATAAAAAATAACAAGTTTTTTAAACTAATGGGGTGCTGAAAAACTCCCCAAACCGTCATCCTTGAGGAGCCGAAGGCGACGAAGGATCTCGAAGTTCCTTATAAAACAAGAAGAGAGATTCTTCGCTAACGCTCAGAATG
>PCTK01000004.1:0-2082 GCA_002786505.1 Nitrospinae bacterium CG22_combo_CG10-13_8_21_14_all_47_10
GGTTTCCTTCCTATTCAGCGATGCAGAAATTAAGTTATGAATGATATGATAATGCGGTTTTTAAATTACAAAAATTGATATAAATGTTACTATCACTTGGAATTGATTCTTTTTCATGTGATCTATAATTGTTGAAATTTTTTCAAAAAATTTATGGGAATTGAATCAGTCCCAAAATTCATTCGAGAACACTATGAAGTTCATGAATGGAAACATGCCTCCGCAATTTTAAAAGAAGATTTTCCTAATGAGTGGAAAGATCTTACTTCTCTGTTAAGAGCTTTTCGGCTTCCCAAAAGCTGGATAATCAAACCGGGTGGAAGAAAGTCCCAAGTCTCCGAATATATTGATTCATATCTTTATGAGCGCGGTTGGCTTGAGAAAGAGTTTGCCACGAAAGTAGTCGTTGATGACCAGAGCATGGATTCTCCTACGCACAAAGTCGATTGCTTTAAAAATAAAGTAGGTGTAGAAATCGAATGGAACAATAAGGACCCTTTCTTCGATAGAGACTTAAATAATTTTCGACTATTATTTGACCTGCGGGCAATAAGCGTAGGTGTGATTATTACAAGGTGTGATGAACTTCAAGAAATCTTTGTAGATTTAGAGCGGGGTTCGTCTTATGGTGCTTCAACTACACATATGGGGAAGCTTCTTCCAAAAATTGAAGGCGGTGGTGGAGGGGGGTGCCCTATTCTAGTATTTGGAATATCAAAGAAATTGTATGTGGAGGAGGCTTAAGAATGAATCCATCCGATGACTTATTAAACACTGTGGGTAGTAAAAAATTTGGCACAGTATTGGCGGATCCACCTTGGCAATTCACAAACCGTACAGGCAAAATGGCCCCGGAACATAAGCGATTGCAACGATATCCTACATTATCCTTGCAAGAGATTAAAGATCTTCCTGTGGAGGCTATTGTAAAGGATACATCTCATTTATATTTATGGGTTCCCAATGCTCTTATTCAAGAAGGCCTTCAAGTAATGTCCCATTGGGGTTTTACTTATAAAACAAATATTATTTGGTACAAAGTTAGAAAAGATGGAGGCCCTGATCGGAGGGGGGTGGGATTTTATTTCCGCAATGTTACAGAAGTCATTTTATTCGGCGTGAGGGGGAAAAATGCCAGAACTCTTCAGCCTGGGCGAAGCCAGGAAAATATAATCGTTTCCAGAAAACGGGAACATAGTAGAAAACCTGATGAACAATATAAAATAATTGAGTCATGTAGTTCCGGACCCAGAATTGAGCTTTTTGCCAGAGGAAAAAGAGAAGAATGGTTTTCGTGGGGTAACCAATCTCAGGAATATTGCCCTGATTGGAAGACATATGCTAACCACTCTGGTTCAAAAGTAGTACCTTTGAAGAGAAAACTCGGTTAAAAAAATATTTTCGCATGTCATTCTGAGCGTCAGCGAAGAATCTCTCTTCTTGTTTTATAAGGAACTTCGAGATCCTTCGTCGCCTTCGGCTCCTCAAGGATGACGGCTTGGGGAGTTTTTCAGCAACCTGTTAATTGGCAAATTATACTGAAAACCCACTCATCTCATCTAGTACATGTTGACACCTATGGCAATTGCATTCCAGCTTTAAGAGCAATGATCCCTTCGGAGTATTGTTCGCCGAACTCCGGGAACAGGTCGGGGTGGATGCAATAGGCGAGGATTTCCAGCGAGTCGAGGATGCGCGGGCCAGGCCGGTTAAAATAAGAATTTCCATCCACCAGATACACCCGTGGCGGGTTTTTCCATGCGGGAAGTTGTTTTTTCAGCAGGTCCATTTCCTTCAAAGTCTGGTCGAGCTTGTATCCACAGGGTTTGATGACTACGACATCGGGGTTTATCTTTTCTAGGTCCTCACGATTGACCACCGGAGCGCGTTGACCGCTCTCAGCAATACAAACCTGGCCCCCGGCGATGTGGATCATTTCGGGAAGCCACATGCCGCCGATATAAATGGGATCGACCCACTCTATAGTCAGAACATTTGGCCTGCTCTTGCCCCACTCGGCAACCCGGTCGCGCACGGCCTGTATTCTTTCGTTGACTTCTTCCTGAAACTGTCGGCCTTTTT
>PCTK01000004.1:2172-13927 GCA_002786505.1 Nitrospinae bacterium CG22_combo_CG10-13_8_21_14_all_47_10
TGAGTTCCCGGCAGGCTTCTTCTACCTGCGAAAAGGAAACGGCGCAGACATCGCATAAATCCTGGGTCAGGATAAAATCCGGCTTTAAGGTTTTCAAATGTTCCACATCCAGATCATAAACGGAGACAGCGTTTTTCATCACTTCGATCACGGATTTATGAATATCCCCGCTCGACAAATTCGTTTTAACCCGGCTGGCAGTGAGTTTGGGGAGCACTGCCACCGATGGCGGAAAATCGCATTCATGGGAAACACCCACAAGGTTTTCTTCTAACCCCAGTCGGGCAACGATTTCCGTAGCCGATGGGAGCAAGCTAACCAGTTTCATAAGTTCTCCTGGATGGTTTAAAAAACAAGAATAATAAAAGTAGCGTAGCCATCGCGCTGAGAGTGGCGCTCAATCTCAACCCTGCCGGTTCATAAGAAAATTCTACGGGTTCATTGCCCTTCAGCCCCTATAAAATTTATACTGCTCTACAAATAAAAAATCCCCACTTCCCGCCAGATAAGCGGAGAGTGGGGATTCCCGTTAACAAAAAAACCAATCAGGTAATATTACCATCAGAATCAACAGTGTATGTCACGGATGCAGTATCCGAAGAGTGGATTGCCGTTGCGGCAAAAGTTGTTTCAGGTGCAGTTGTGATGGTAACAGTCACATTTGTCGACTGTGCAAAACCATAAGTACCCCCGGTTACAGTAGCCAACACACAATCGGAAGTCCCTCCATTATCTGCCCAGTAGGCTTTGCAGGCCAAAAATAGATTATGCAGGTTTGCTTTTGCATCTGATTGATACGCCCTGTTCTTGTAGGCACTGAACTGGGGAATCGCGATGGCGGCCAAAATACCAATAATAGCGATAACGATCAACAATTCAATAAGAGTGAAACCTTTTTCTCCTTGAACCCTTCTAAGCTTGGATAACATTTTTTACTCCTCCCGTTATGATTAACAAAACAAACTTTGAATAAGCCATATTTATGGTCACTCAACATTCAGCAATTCCCATGCCTTCTAATCAATTGTTGCGATAAAACATTATAACCTCTTTACTTTTAATGTGTTATAAAAAATATTTCCTCCAGCGATTTTTTTCAAACCAAATACCACGGGGAAACTGACAAATTTTGTCACTTCTGAATGCCCAATTTTGTCAATATTACGGCAAAAATATTGATCTCACAAACTGCTTGCCATGCTTCATGGTTTATGAAACGATTTGTTTATTATGAACGGTGAATTAAAGCGAATGGGTGTGCTGGGCGGAACATTTGATCCCGTCCATAACGGGCATTTGGACCTTGCTGGGAACACAGCAGAACTGTTTGATTTACAAAGAGTATTGTTTGTACCCGTCAGCCAGTCTCCGCACAAGCTGTATGGTCAGCCCAGCTCTCCAACGCACCGGGTCGCCATGCTTGAGTTGGCCCTCGAACGGGAAGCCCGATTTTCTATCGAATTGCTGGAAATTGAAAAAGGAGGCGTTTCCTACACCATTGACACATTATCCCGATTAAAAGAAAAATATCCCGAGTGGGAGCTTTTTTTAATTCTTGGAGCGGATGCCTTCATGTTGATGGATAAATGGAAAAGCTTTGCGGATATATTAAAACTTTGCCACGTGCTGGTGGGCACTCGTCCGGGCACAAAGTTAAATATCCCCGGCAAATTGAGTCAAACCTTGGGGCTCAAAAAAATTCCGCGGGAGGATCATGAATTCAAGTTGCCAACAACGTTGAGTTCCACTACAGGGAAAACCATACGGTTATACCAAATCCCGACACCCGACATTTCATCCAGTGAAATCCGCCATCGGGTGCAAGCAGGAAAAGAAATTAAAAATTTGTTGCCCCCCGCAGTTGATCATTATATTATGCAACACCAATTATACAGAACTGAGTCCCCTCCAATTACGGTCTAAATGAGAGAACAATTAAGCGCCCTGCAACAGCTAGCTGTTGATTCTGCCTCGGGAAAAAAGGCTTTTGACATTCTCATTCTGGACTTGCGGAATCGCTCGGACCTGACTGATTTTTTCATGATTTGCAGTGGTAACTCCAAAGTCCACGTTCAATCTATAGTTGATGCCATCCTGGACAATTGCTACCAGAGCCACAATAAACCTCTAGCTATAGAGGGTTATTCTGGAGGTTCCTGGGTAGTGGTAGATCTTGGAGACTTAATAGTACATGTTTTTCACAAAGAAGCCCGCCTTCACTATGACCTCGAACGTCTTTGGGGCGATGTTCCTGTTATCAAGGCAGTAGGCCATTAAAGATCCCCCTTTCACTTTAAACACACTTTATGAACAAAAAAAAACTAGCTCAATTTCATTCCCAATTGGAATCCATCCGGTCCGAGTTAATGGGAGGCGTTGAAAAATCAAACCTGGGCGTGAAAGAAAACGAAGTTGGACAAGTTGCCGATATTAGCGACGATGCCGCGCGCACCTACAACCGCCAGTTGGAAGGAGAACTGGAGGAACAGGAGTGGAAAAAACTCAAACAGGTTGACAACGCCATTGAAAAAATTAACACCGGGGAATATGGCATATGCACCCAGTGCGAGACCACTATCCCCGAAGCCCGGCTGGAAGTGGTCCCTTACACAGAGTTCTGCACCCAATGCCTGAGCGAAATGGAAAAAAATCCCAAGGCCACAACCATCACTGAAAAAAACCCGTTCGAGGAGAATTAATAGTGTCCTTGAAGCAAATTATCGTCTTCCTGGTTTTTGCGCTACTCTCCATATACACGGCGTTCCTGAATCCCCATGATTCGGTGATTCACATCACCCAAAACCAGTCGCTGAAGTTACCAACTGTCCTGCTTCTACTCGGCTCTATCCTCATAGGTGTAATCGCTACGGTTTTCCTGTTCTGGACTTTTAATTTCAAAAGCGCATTGGCGCGCTGGAAAACGGGTTTCAAAAAAAACCGGATCGAAAAAAAGAACCACAAGGTTGAAGCCCTGTTTAAAAAGGGAGAAAGCTTGTTCATCTGTGGCAACATGGACAAAGCGCAAAACCTGACAGAAAAAGTCCTCGAAACATCTTCAGAACAGCATGTCGGCGCACTCAATTTAATGGGCAAGATCCTTTCCGCCACAGGCAAACCCGATCTGGCAGAAAATTTTCATAAGAAAGCCCTCGCCCTTGAGCCGAAAAACATCCATACCCTCTTCCATCTGGCCGATGTCTATTCTCAAACCGATCGCCAAAGCGATGAAACAGGGCTCCTGCAAAAAATATCCGGGATGAATCCGGGAACCGTCACCCCCTTGCTCCGTCTTCGAGATGCCTATTTGAAACAGGAGGACTGGAAAAAAGTTTGCGCTTTGCAGAAAAGAGTTTTACCTCTTGTGCGTGAAGATAATGTGACGTGGAAAAAAGAACAAAGCAATCTGGGCCAATTCCTTTTTGAACTCGGCAAGCAAAGTCTGCAAGCAGGAAACCGGGACGGCGCCATCTCCGAATTTAAGCAGGCCCTTCGCACTTGCGAAAAATGCCTGCCCGCCTACTTGTCATTAGGTGATGTTTACCTTGAATCAGGAAAACAAAAGCAGGCGTTAAAAACCTGGAATACCGGATTTGAAAAAACCGGCAATTTAGCCTGCCTGGTGCGTTCGCAAATTGCTCTCCGGGAATCTGATAATTTTCAGGAACTATTAAAAACCTACGAAGAATCTCTGGATGCGGCAGAAGAACGGTCTTTGTGGGTCCTGTTGCTATCGACCTTCTATCTGGAACATGGGTTAAAAGAGAAAGCCCGGGACCTGCTGGAGAACACCCCACCCCAGCAGGCCCTGCTTCACTCTTTATTGTTGGAACACGCACAGCATTCTGGAAATGGCAACGATGACACCTTCGCGCTAACCCGGGATGCCGTTTTTGCCCTCACCCAATAACCACCTGGAACGAGCCCAGTAATCCAAAATGTTACCGGTGATTCACCGGTAAGGCATGTTGTTGCCCTGCAATTGTTTTTCGATATCGGCTTCGAACTGGTTTTCCAGCCGGACAAACTCTTCAAATTCACGCGGACTTTTAAACTCAAATACCTTGGGTTCTTTTTGTCCGCAAATTTCTTCGTCTTGCTCTACGGTTAATACATTATTTTCCACGGACCGTATCACGAATTTTTTCCGCGTTTTCAACTTGGCGAAAACTTCCTGATAAACGGGTTCCAGATTGAGTGCCATAAAACGCCTCCTGCTAAAATACTAATTAAAATTCCTGAATAATAGAATTTTAACTTTCCCAAAAACCAAAATCAAACAAATTGAGTGGAGGAGCCTACGCAGGTGAATGAATAGAGTTTTAAACTGCACACGAAGCCTCATGGCAAGTGACGGCAATGGGCAAAAGAATCAGCAGGGCTGTAAATCATCCATGACCACCGGGGCCTGCCCGATTAGGGGTTTTTGTAGAGTTGGTGGCTGAGAAGTTTGCTGTTCCTGGCGAAGACATGCGCCGCGACCAGCACATCATTTTTGAGGGAGAAATACATTCCTCTTTCAGGGTATTTGGCCAGGCTGGCATTCATCGACTGCGGCACACCATATTTGCCAATCATGGTTGTGACCTTTTCTCCCATTTTCACACCTTCAGCAAAACTTCCCGCAAACTGGGGCAGAATTTCCAAAGCCTCAACCTGGCCCTTGCCACTCAGGAAATGCACGACAATTCCATGATTGGCGTATTCAATGGAAACGCTGTCGAGGGTAGATTCCGTTCCGCGCTTTGTCTTGATGGCGCGGGGAATGCCGAGAAGTTTGATCGCCTCTTCCAAAGACATCCCGACTTTGAGGTTTTTGCCTATGACCAGGCCTTCCGGTTTTTTCTTTTCGACAGGAGCTTTGGAGGGTTCAGCCTTTTCCCTGGCAACAGGAGTTTGCGTTTCCATCGGCTTCGTATCTGCCAACACCCCTGCTGGGAGCAACAAACAAAAAATAAGCAAAGCTAAAATATTCACCGGTATCTCCTTTCCAAATCAAAAGACAACGATCCAAGGCACAAATTGGGATGCCTTATTATACCTCAGGGGCGAAAAAATTAAACATTTATTTTCAATTGTTTAAGGGATTCCCCCTGTGCCTCGGGAAGTTTGTTTTTCCGCCGGTTTTGCATACGCGGAGGGTTAAAGATCATCCAGGGAAGGGATATTTTTGCGGCGATCCCGTTTCGATTTTGTTTTTTCCTTCTGGAATTGTCTCCATTGCGCCCTGTCCACCTTGGAAGGAACACCAGCCTCCTCCTCACCATCGTCGTCTTGCGATTTTATCTGAATTCCCTTTTTCGTTTCCTTCGGCAGGTTGCGTTTGCCTTCTTCAAACTCCTTGGCGGTCAGCCCCGCTTCCATATCGAATAATGATTTCTGCTCTTTTTTCAAGCGTTGTGCCGACAGGGCCTCTGCCCGGAGTCGGATTTCCTTCGCGTTGACCAACCCGGTTTTCCATTTAGCCGGAATATTCTCGAATCCATACAGAGCTCCTGCCCAGGCTCCCACCAGGGCACCCAGCATTTCCGTCTCCCTCCCGTAAGCCAGAGAATGCGTGAGGGTGGGGGCGAACCCCGGTTCTGGTGGTTGAAGCACACAATACAAGGCCAGAGGAAGCAGGGTCAGCACAAACCCTTGTGAAGGATGATGGATTTCCTGTTTGGTGAAAGGGTTGGCGTATTCGCATAACCATTGCATGAGATCCGGTTCATGAAATCTTTCCGCCAAACCCTTCAAGGCTCCGCTCAAAGCGTTTGAACCTTTAATGCCCCCATCGACCGACTCCGGGAACCTTTGCTGGTACTGCGCTTCTGCCTGGTGACATACTTCTTCTGCCTCCCGCAAAATATCGATAGCTACAGGGAGATTTTCTTCGGGACACAAAGACAGAAACCGGGTCACTAAAAATCCGGTTAACACAGTCCCTACCACCTCAAACCGGTTTCGACTCATCAACAGGCAGGCAGAAAAACATTGCGCCGCCAGGGTTTTAGACCATTTTTCCTGGAACAAGGCCGGAGGAATGGCGAGGCTGACAAACAGGGCGGTGGAAGAATTCTGCTCTGAAACCTGTTCTTCACCCATGCTCTCTAACCAATCCACCGCCCGCCACAGGCAGGCTGAGTGGTTGCGGTAACTGCCGAAATAACCTTCAGGACCGGCTTTCGCAAGCTCTTGAAAAATTTTCGCCGCTGTCGGCAAAAACTGTTTTTTGTTTTTAAGCAAGGCATCCGCCACCACCAGCGCGCATTGGGCAGGGGCTCCATATAGTCCTTGCATGCAATAATTTTTAATACCCTTTCCCATAATCGGGCGGACATCCTTGAAATCATCCATCGCCCCGAAAATCTGTTGGATGGCGGCAGGTTTCAACCCCTGCGCGGACCGGCCCATGGCATCCCCGACCGCCATGCCAAAAAAACTGCCGATTACTTTATCCCGAATATCATTCATAAATTATTTTTTCAAAGCTGAATGGAGCAACGACTTTTTATGCCGGACCAACTCTTTGCCAGCATGACAAACAACCCCCCCTGGCCCCCCTTAACAAGAGGGAATTATTTGAACTTCCCTCCCTTCATAGGGAGGGACTGCGGCTCGCCGACTAGAGAGCCATTAACGGGGTGGGATAATTTTGTTCAGCAATGATCATTTCCGGCAAGTCCTGACCCAGAGCCTGACGGGCAGTGATTCGGGCCAGTTCCGGATGATTGTTGGTTTCGCTCATATGCATCAACACGACGAGCCGCAATCCGGAATGCTTGACCGAAGATAATAATTCGCCGCAGGCTTCGTTGGAAAGATGCCCGACATCGCTTTTAATTCTTCTCTTGGTTACCCAGGGATAAGGTCCCGCATCGAGCATATTGACATCGTGATTGGACTCGATGAGCAAAGCATCCAGTTTTTGCAGTTTATTTTTAACCGCCGCCGTCACTTGCCCAAGATCGGTGGCTATGCCCAGGCGTGATCCCCGGTAATGGATGACAAAGGCCACCGATTCTTCCGCATCATGAGGGGTGGCATAAGGCTCCACCACCAACTCACCGAATTCGACAGGTTGTCCGGCGCGGATGGGATTGAACCCTGGAAGCGTTCCCATAGAATGACACGACCGCTTATAGGTTCCCTCGGTGGTGAATAGCTGAAGTTGGTGTTTCCTTAAAAGCGGACCCATACCGCGGATGTGGTCGGAGTGCTCGTGCGTGGCAAACACCGCGTCCAGTCCATTCAAGGAGCGGTCGATATGGGCCATGCGTTGAGAGAGTTTTTTTTCGCTCAAGCCGGCATCAATTAAAATACGTTTCCCGTCCGCCTCGATATAAACCGAATTACCACCACTACCACTGGATAATATAGAGAATTTTAAGCGGGCAGAGCCCGCAGTCAATGGGTCAATACCTTTATGATCGGACAGGTGTCGTGGCGCTTCTGGATTGAGATTTATAACTTTTCTCCGAGAACCCAAAAAGAATAATCGGTGGCTACTACCGGATGAGTAGCGACAGGTGAATGGAATTCTACCATAGAAAGGATAAATACCTTAACCCAATAAAAATTTCCTGACATTTTCATATTCGTTTATTCAATCCTCTATCTGGGCTTTTTGCAGGGTACCGCTGTAATCGACAAAAACCGATTTCCACTCAGTGAAAATTTCCAGCGCGGTGGTTCCGGCCTCGCGGTGACCATTGCCAGTTCCTTTAGTACCTCCAAACGGGAGTTGCACTTCTGCCCCTATGGTCGAAGAGTTGATATAGGTAAGTCCTGTATCGAGTTTTTCGATGGCCTTGAATGCCCGGTTCACATCCTGGGTATATATTGCCGATGACAACCCAAACCTTGAATCGTTGACGATTTCCACTGCGTTCTCCAGGCTCTTGCATTCCAGGATGCTCAAAACCGGGCCAAATATTTCTTCCTGCGCAATGCGCATTTTCGGAGACACTCCCGCAAACAACGTTGGTTCAAAGAAGAATCCATTCCGACATTTACCATTCTTAAAAACATTGCCGCCTAAAAGCAGTTTAGCTCCTTCTCCCACACCCACCTTGCAATACCCCAAAACCTTCTGGCGTTGCGCCTCGTTGATCAACGGGCCGACATCGGTGGTATTTTTTAGTCCGTCTCCCAGGCGAAGCGCTTTCGTGCGTTTAAGGAGGAGATTGGTAAATTTTTTAAGGACTTTTTTATGCACAATAACACGGCTACAAGCGGTGCACCGTTGCCCGGTCGTTCCAAACGCTCCCCATATCACGCCTTCCACTGCCAGGTCGAGGTTAGCATCATCCATCACGATGATGGCGTTTTTTCCACCCATTTCCAGGGAGTATTGTTTCATGTTCCAGGCGCATTTATGAGCCACCTTCGCTCCGGTATCGGTGGAGCCGGTAAAGGACACCAGGTTGATGTTGTGATGTTCAACCAGCGGTTCGCCGATTTCTGTGCCTGTACCAGTGATGAAGTTCAACACACCCGGCGGCAAGCCTGCCTCTTCAAAAAGTTTTACAAAACGATATGCCGAAAGAGGGGTATCGCTGGCGGGTTTGAATACTACTGTATTACCGCAAATCAGGGCCGGAATCAGTTTCCAGGATGGAATTGCAATGGGGAAATTCCAGGGCGTGATGGCCGCTACTACTCCCACCGGCATTCTAACAGTCATACAAAATTTATTATTCAATTCGGAGGGCACCGTTTCTCCCTGTAACCGTCTGCCTTCTCCCGCGGTGTAATAGGTCAGGTCAATGGCTTCCTGAACATCACCGCGGGTTTCGTTGAGAACCTTTCCCATTTCACGGGTCATGTCTTGAGCCAAGGATTCTTTATGCTTGATCAGCAGTTCACCCACCCGGAAAAGAATTTCTCCTCGCTTGGGTGCAGGCAGGTTTCTCCAACATTCCTGGGCCTTAACCGCTGATTTCACGGCATTGTTCAGATCGTTCGCATTAGATTTCTGGAAACGCCCGAGAATTTCTTTTTTGTTGGCGGGGTTAATATTATCGAAGGTCTTGCCGCTGGAAGAAGCTACCCATTTCCCATCTATAAAATTTTTATAGGTCCTGATCGCCATGGCCTGATCCTTGAAAAGTTGAAGGGACATTGAAACGAGCAGGGCGTTTTACACGCTCTGCCTTTAACAATTTAAACCCGCAAATCCGGATTGGCAAGGTAAAGAGAAAATAACTTATGGAGGGAATATCTGCTTAATGGGCCTCAGGTTTCCTGCCAGGCAATAACACTTACCTTATTACCGAGGAACGGAGCCACCATGTCTCCGTTATAAGTGATCTGTACAGATCCGCCAATCGTGTTACTGGTTACCAGATTTTCAGCATTGGCCGTATCCGAAGCCACGACAAAACCTTCAAGCTGGACACTGCCAGAAAAAGAAACCTGTTCTTTGGCCGCCATAAACCCCTGAATGGTGTTGGAGGGAGTGCCGGAAAACTCGATATCCGTCCCGGCTACCAAAAACATGTTCTGAATATCTATCGTATCATTAACTGTATCTTTGTAATTCACCACATCGGAGTTGCCGCCAAAGTTGATGTAACCCTCTGCCACAATGGTAGTCGCCCAGCCAGGAGGACAACCGGTGGTTGTAAAATCCCCTTCGACATAAAAAGATCCATCAGTGATATTACTGCTTCCGGCAGTCCATTTACCCTGGGCGATACTATAACTAAAACCTCCGAAAATAGTATCGCCATCTCCCAGAACGGAGTTGGACCAATGGCCTCCTCCCGGATTGGTATAGACATAGATATTTCCATCAGCATCTTCAATAGTCCCATCATTTTTCAGGATGTAATTGGCAAAGCTTTTATAATCGGCAGGGTTGATGATGGGTATGTCCTCAGGGGCAACCCCCCCTGTGACACAACCGGTTCCGCTACAGGTTCCACTCGCGGTTGCTCCCTGGGTTATGGTTGCGCTTCCACCGCTGACGGTTACAGAACTATTTGAGTGAATGCTACCGTTAGTCCCATCAATGGTAAAAGTTCCGTTGCCGCCAAGATCGCCTTCAGTAGTTATGGCGTTGTCACCCTTGAAAAGACGGCGCACGATCACAGCTTCCAGAGTAACTGTTTGCCCGCCCTTGGTTCCCGTCGCAGTGAGAATAAGGTTGTTGTCGTCATCATTGGCCGTATCGCCGTCCCCATCATCGTTGTCGGCAACAGTCACGTTGTAAGTGCCGCCTCCAAAACTGATATTGGTAAGGTCAGCCGTGTTGTTGGCGACAAAGTTAGTCAGAACGTTGTCGAATCCGCCAGCGGCAATTTCAACGCCGGGACTGCTTTCATCACCTCCGGCGGCATCGGTATAGTTCAGCAGGTTAATGGCCTTGTTAATTCCGGCTTCGGCAATAAAAAAAGCCTCGCGAGACTTATAATAGTCCGCTGTACGGGAAATATCCTGGGAAGACCATTGAGTAGACACCACAGCCAGCGCCCCCAGAACTACCAGAAGCAAAATTGTTATCGGAAGAGCAACTCCTTTTTCGCAGGAAAACCATTTAAAACCATCAAAAACTTTTCTGTTAAATTTTGAATTGTTCATGATGAGTTCCTCAATGAAACATCCGAATTAAACTCGATCACCGTTGAACTGGCATCGTCGGGGTCTACCATCGTCAAAGTGATACCTATTTTATTTACTCCAGCGGCAGTCGCGGAATCATAAGTGAATGTTAATCCGGAAATTGAAGAATCACTGATGAGGGTCGAAACCGTTCCGTCAACACTCTTCTTAATCGCCGTGCCATCCTGATAAATAATGACAGTATTGTATTTATTCACCGTCACCAGACGCGAATTGGTTGCATAGGTATAGGTTGAGGCTACCGCCGTTCCCAGAGGTATGCTGGTCGAAGTGGGAGTGCCGCTGACCGTATTAAGCTCATAGACCCTGAAGTTGGGGTCAAAAATTACTATTTTATCGCCGTTGGAAAACCCGGTGGTATCCACCACTGTTATAGCGGTGTCATTCTGCACCACGGCATTGGTGCCCACTGCTCCTGGAGGCGTCGAAGTACGGACATCATCCAGGTTAGCGCGAAAGGTGATCGAATCCGTTGCGGAGATATCCGTCACTCCGGTATTAGGGGGAAGCCCGAAGCCTGCCATGCGTATTTCTTTGGTTAAAACCTTTATGAGGTGCCGGCCCTTTGCCCTGATGTTGGTTTCTTCGCTTTCTCTTTTTATAACCTTATCTTCCTGGACAAATACACTTACCACAACCCCGAGTACGATCGCTCCCAAAGCCGCGGCGATGAGAACCTCAACCATGGAGTACCCTTGGGACCCTTTTAAATATTTTGTAAAATAGTAAGGTTTTTTAATTCGCATAGTCTTATTGGGTTATCAGGGTCTCAATTGATTTCGATTCCGCGCCATTATCCCAGGTGACAGTCACCGTAGCATCGATGAAAAAGTCGGCGCTTCCTACTGGCGAGATGGTCCAGGTTCGGGTATAAAATGCTTCAGCGGTTCCGGTGTCTCCCGCCGCATCGATAACCTCCCCACCCGTGGTCGCCGTCCAGGAATTTGTTGCAGTGTCATAAACGGGAGAATCCAAACCATTCGCATCCGACAAAATAATACGGGTCGCCAAGTCCTTAATTTCTTCCATTTTGCTTTGAGCCAGGGTTATTGCCACTGATGATTTTTTGCTTTCCGTATTTTTTTCAATAACTGATCCGGACAGGATGGCATAAGCCAGCAGACCTATGCTCGCAATTGCCACGGCAATG
>PCTK01000171.1:0-1360 GCA_002786505.1 Nitrospinae bacterium CG22_combo_CG10-13_8_21_14_all_47_10
CAAGCTTACGCTCCCGCGCTCTTCTGGATAACGGCTTTTCTCCCAAGTAGACAACTTCATAAATAATATCGAGATTGTCCATATCATGAACCACCACATGGTTCGTGCTGTACTCGGAGTAAATTTTCTTCCAGAACTCTACTTTACTTTCAAGGCCTGGAGGAGTGGTGAAATGATATTCACTCAGGCTGTGGACTTCATGTGGAAGACTGGCAACAGAGTTTCCAGGAAAGGAAAAAACAAAGAATAAAAAGAGGGCTGAAATGAAGATTCTAATAGACTCTAGCAATTGCTGGCTTTCTATTCTAAAAGAATGGTTTTATTTGTTATTTTAACGCCCTTGGAAAGGACAAATAAAAAATCAAAATGCACGCCGAACTGTTACCAGAAAAAATCAGTAACGCTTTGAAATGAAAGGATATCAAAGCCAAAACAACAGGTCAAGGTAAATCACGGTCCTGGGGGTAATTTTTGGCTTTCTCTCCTCCAGGATATTTCGTCGTGCCAAACTTTATAAGACTTTTTGTTTTTCCGGGTAATCGCTATTCAGGTGATAGACCCAGGCCAGAAGCTCAGCAATTACTTTATACAATGACTCTGGAATTTCCTGACCAACATCAATTTTCTCCAACAACTGGATCAAATCCTTATCTTTTTTGATTGGTATGTTTTTTTCCTGAGCCATCGCAATTATTTTCTCAGCGACCCATCCCTGCCCTTTAGCAGTCACCTTAGGCGCGTGGTCACCATCACGATTATATTGAAGAGATACGGCCGAGGTTTTTGTCCCGTTTTGTTTCATGTCTCTATATTCACCAATGATGTGTTTTGACTTACCAGTAATTCAATGAGGCTATCTTTTATAGGCTTTACTTTATCGGCAACACAGCACTCCACTGAAGTTTCGATCTCGTGCGCGTTCATTTTTTCCTTAAAGTCGTTGGCTTTGCTCCTTATATAATTTGCCACATCTTCAGACTCCGTATCAATCCTTACCGACAGGCGTTCCGCGCCCACCTGCGCGCTGATTTTAATTTTTCCAAGAAAAGAAAGGTCCAGAAAAAATGCAACATTGTGGCTGTTATGTTTGTTTTTGGTTTCATCATCGTCACCTGATGAATCCTTACGAACATATAGCTGGATAGTTTTATTGCCAGGACTCAAAGGATTAGGAATTTGAATAACAAGTGGCTGGTTTTCCTGCTTGGAAATTTGCGAAGAAAGTTGATTAAGCTCTATATTATCGATAGCAAACTTGATGGTTTGTCGAAACTCTCCGAGCGGACCTGATATTTTTTCAGATGAACGAAGAGATGCCTTCTCGGCAGACTGATAAAGTTCCAGAAGTAATCCCTTTAAG
>PCTK01000171.1:1408-1590 GCA_002786505.1 Nitrospinae bacterium CG22_combo_CG10-13_8_21_14_all_47_10
CGGACCTTGGCCTCATAATTTATCCCCGATGATTCTACTTGTTGCCGGATCTGATTCTCACTTGGGATCTTTCCCTCACGCGGGAGGAGCAATTTCAGGGTTCCTCGCAGGCTGGCGACCACTTCAGGTTTGATTTTTAACTCCTCCATCACCGGTGAATCAAGAATTTCACTCGCCAGAAG
>PCTK01000171.1:1647-9080 GCA_002786505.1 Nitrospinae bacterium CG22_combo_CG10-13_8_21_14_all_47_10
ATCTATCTTTTTTGTACTGCTGGTATTAATTGGGATCAAAGTGGGAGTTTGTCCCTTTTCCATTTTTCCCAATGAGATGCTGACCTGTAACCCAGGTTTGAGCGATTCAATATTTTCCACAGGCACTACAATATTTTGATTGCCGGTGCTAACCATAATGGACTTTGAATCCAATACTTGGATAATACGGGCATTTATCACACGGTTCGGGGATTCATGCGTTTGAAAATTTTCTTTAGAACTAAACTGTCTGGAAATGGATTTCCCCCTGTGGGTCAGACTGGTTTTAGTCTCCTCATAATGTGTCGGTGCTTTCCTTGATTGGGGCGAAATGATTTTCAAAGCTGGCCTTGTTCCTGAATTTTCAACACGAACCTTAATTGCCTGGCCTGTTTTCAGGGGGACGTTTGTTGGTTCCCCGCGCCCATTTTGACCTTCAATTGAGGAGGCTTTGGGGAGTTCAACATTGAGTTGATTACCCTCAAGAGTTAAAATTCCCTTGCCCCCAGAAGTATTTCCGGTAAATACCGCATCAAAAATTTTTCCGGTCTGCATCTGACTGATGAACTTCAAGGTCGCAGTATTGGAGTTTTTCCCTGCCAGAACTTTCATGACCTGATTGTTCAAATTTTCCACATTAGCAAATTTCTCTGGCTGAACCATCTTGTCGGTGACAAATAAATTCTCAAGCATACTGTTTCTGGAAAAAAGTGAGTGTTCTGCGGTCCCAAAAACTATGGGTTAATTTCTTTATCGGCAGATTGTTTCTCCTCCACAATCAAAATATTTACAAGCATGGGATTATCGCAATAAGGCTTTTGATTATCTCTATTTAAGAGGTTTTTGGGGATGGTTTCCCGGGGTCAGGCAATTATATTTAAAGTCCCTCGGAAAGGATCTTCAGGAAGGGGTGGTTCCGGTGAACCCTCTTCATCGGAAGGCAGGTTTTTCTTTTTAACTTTAATTCGTTTTTTGGCCCGCGTTTCAGGGTCAGTTTCCTCGACAAAATATGAGGGATCCATATCTTGCACCTCATTTCGCTTCAACTCGTCAGTACGTTGTCGTTCGGTATCAACCTGTTGTGCGGTAACATTGGGCAAATTCTGGATAGTGTGCTGGAGTTTTTCTGTATGTGTTCCCATCTGCAAAATTTGTTGCAGATTAACAGAAGGTGTTGAAGGCATGACTGAGTCCCTAACAATTAATAAATCTATTTTCCAAATATAGGTCGTTAATTGTGCAAGTCAAGGCGGGAGGAATTTTATTTGATCATAAAATGCGAGAAGTAGACATCATTGATTGTTCCCGTACCACTTAATAACAACGCGTTCGATGCGGTCAGGATTTCTTTTTTTATTCTCTCTTCGGTCCGGGAGCGGTTGAGAGTGAAGTCGCTGGGGCTTTTTCTCCTGAGAATGTTATATATATTTTTTCTAACTAGAGGGAGAACCTTATCTAGTTCCTTATCCAAAACACTATTGCTCAATAATAGATTTGTTGAAACAGATATGAACTGGCCGGTTTCCTTGCCATTGTCAAGTATAGGAAGAAAAAAAGGTTCCAACTTGTAAATATTAACTTTTGCAATCTTTACCTCCTCTTCCTCTTCCTTTAAAGCCTCCTCGACTGCCTTTTCCTCAACAGGAACTACATCCGCCTCCTCTTTTCCCTGCAACAAAAAAAATGTTACCCCTGCAATCAAGAGCAAAAAACCCCCGGCAAGGATCATCAGAAGCTTTTTATTGGCAAGAATTTTCTGGAGTTTTCCCTTCAGGCCCCCCACCGCGGCCCCTGCTTCACCCCCGGTCTCATCTAAAAGGCGTTCAAGTTCGGCCGCCTCATCGGTGGAAAGTTCTGCCCCTTTCTCTTGATCTTCAGCCATTTTTTATTTATCCGGTTATATTATTCCTAAAGAAAATAACGGCACTAAAGTTCAGGAACTAAATGTTTTACTTATTGAATTTCCATGAGCTTGGTATAAACCTCATGGACATTGCGTCTGAGGTCCTGTGGCTGTGAATTATTATCTAAAATGAAGTCCGCATATTTGATTTTTTCTTTTAGGCTCATCTGATTTTTGATTCGGGCGGCCGCCTGATCAGAGTTTAGGGAATTCCGGCTTAGAATTCGTTGAACCTGGTGTTCTTCACTGCAATTGACCACTATCACCTTATCGACATTCTTATAGTTCCCGGACTCGATCAACAGGGCGGCATCTATGATGACTATGGCAGAAGGGTCTTCCGCGCTGATATTTGAATATTTCTCCCTTTCTTTTGCAATAATTCTGGGATGGAGAATTGCTTCCAAGGTAGATTTTTTTTGAGGGTTCTGAAAAATAATTTCAGCCAACTTTTCCCGGTCAAGATTACCTGTTTCATCAAGAATGAAAACACCAAAAGCAGAAACAATTTCTTTCAGTGCGGGCTGTCCTGGTTGGACCAACTCTCTGGATAATTGATCCGCATCAATGATGTGAGCACCTTGCTCCGCAAAAAATTTTGCCGCCAAACTTTTTCCAGATCCAATCCCGCCTGTCAACCCTACAAGTAAAGACACAAGGATTATGCTTTCTCTGAAATCAGATCATCATAAAGACGCCGAAGTTTTTGGGTTATCGGCCCAGGTTTTCCGGCCCCCACAAGTCGGCCATCCAGATGTGAAACTGGCATCACTTTTTTAAGGGTCCCGGTCAGGAATATCTCTTCAGCTTTAAAAAGTTCTTCACCCGGCCACTTCCCCTCTTCTATATGAAACCCATTTTCTTTTGCAAGTTGAATCACCATTTCCCGGGTAATTCCTGAGAGAATTCCACACTCCAGGGAAGGAGTGAAAATGTGTCCTTCGCGAACAAAGAACAGGTTGCTGGTGGTTCCTTCCGTTAAATAACCCCAAGGATTAACCATTATAGCGTCTTGTGCCCCTAGCTTGTTTGCCTCCATTTTCGCCAAAACATTATTTAAATAATTGCCTGTTTTAATGTTTGGATTTAAGGAGTCACGCGGGTTTCTTTTAATGGATACTAACGCAACTTGAATTCCCTTTTCATAACAGGATTTTGGATATTCGGTCACATCCATCACCATCAATATTATATTCGGTTGCTCACATGATGAAGGATCAATATTTACTTCGCCAACCCCGCGGGTAACAATAATCCTTATGTAGGACTCATCATTGCCCGCCGCACTCAGTGTATTTTTCAACTCCCTCTGGAACCATTCCTTGTCGCGTGGCACCTTTAATGAAATCGCCTTCGCCGAAGCATAAAGTCGATCAAGATGTTTGTTTAAAAAACAAGGCTGGTTTTTAAATGTGCTCACCACTTCGTAAACACTGTCGCCAAATAAAAAACCGTGATCGAAAACGGAAATACTGAGATGGTCCAGAATTTCACCATTAAAATTTATTTTTGTAGTCATCGTCCATTTATCTAATTTCTATTTATCTGATCCATTAAACCGGTTACTTTTTATCAACAGATTTCAGGATTTCCTCTAATTTTTTTTGATCTTCCTTCGAATATTGGTCCAAAGGTTTTTGGATGTCCGGCAGATTTTCCTTCAATTCATCAAATGTTTCCTTTAACTTTTTTAAATCCTTTATTTCCTCAAATTTTCCTTTGGCCCCTTCCATATCAAAACTTGAAATTTTTTCCCGGATATTCAAGGCCCCCGAATTCTGACTGGCAAAGTTTAAAACCTTAGCCAGATAGGGCGCTGTGTAGGAATCTTCAGTAACCTTTTTGGCAACCTCAGGAAAAAACTGCAACGGAAAAGTGAAAGCGACCAAAATGGCCACCCCTTTGGTCAGACCCACAATCCCTCCCAAAATCCTGTCGAAAGTTGAGAGGTCGGTTCCCGACCAAAGCATTCCTTTGGCAACCCTGCCCATGAGGGAAATAATTATCGCAGTTATTATATAAATGGCCGCAAAGGCAATTAATTTAGCAATAGCCTTGCTGGGAATGCTCTCCATCAAAACCTGGGCAAAACTGGTTTGGTATTTAACGGCCATTAAATAACCGCCTACATAAGCAAAAAGGGAGAAAATTTCTCGCACAAACCCTTTCATCAAAGAAAAAATCAGGCTCAAACCCAGCACAACACAAACAAATATATCAAAGGGTGTCATTAAAATTTCTTCCTAGTGTTCAATTTCATTAATCAGAAATTGATTAAAAAGCAGTTTAAACGAGGACGTGAATTGGGCAGGCTTTAGGGACAACTCTTCCTGGATTTTGGCCAGATTAAAAAATGCCCCTTCACTGATTTCTTCCTGATTGACTTGAATCGCATCATCTGTGACACAGGTGTAAACTTGAACATGCTCACCATAAGTTTCTTGACAGGCAGGTAGTTTCATCAAAGTTTTCAAAACAGCCTTTATATTTAGTTCTTCCCATAGTTCGCGATGAGCGCAGTCCTCATAGGATTCCCCCGCGTCAACATGGCCTGCGGAGGAAGTGTCCCACAATCCAGGATTTTCATCCTTGCTAAATGCACGTTTTTGCAAAAACAATTCTTTGCGGGAATTAAAAACAAGAATATGAACGGATCGGTGTAGCAATTTATTTTCATGGATATACTTCCGGCTAGCCTGCCCTATTATGCAATCATTTTCGTCTACAATGTTATATATTTCATTCTCTGCGTTCATGGCAAATGCAGGCTTAGCCTTGATCTGGTCGCAGGTAGCTCAATTGACGCGGAAACTCCCCCTCTTCGCAATAATTATTCTGAGCCAAAAGTTTGGCATCATTTATAGCTTGCCGCGAACCCTCCAGAGTCACCTTCTGATAACCTTTGTCGGCCAAAAGCCCTCCTGCCTGTAAAAGGCTCATAACCGATTTAGCGCTGAATTTTTCATCATCAATAATCATGTACAAATCCCCTTCATAATGGCGGGCAATCAAAGAGATATACGTTGAAGGTCTGGCATGAAAACCTAAAGGCTGTGGAATTGGGACTTCCGCCCTTACTGTTTCCACAAATTCCTTCAAAATCTCTTTAACCAGCTCATCGCCTTCTTGCAGGTAATATTTGCTGAAGTGGAGTCCAAAATTAAAAATTTGCCCTAACAAAGCCTCTTTCTGAACTATTTTTGAAATCTGCTGTTTGCACTCTCCATGACGAATATTATCTTCATGGCGTTCATAAAAATGACAAAGCCAAAGGACGACCTCTAAAAGATGCAGGGGCATGGAAATATACCCTCGCAAATTTTTTAAACTCGGATGGGCTTGTTCCATGCGGGTGTTCTTGACATATGTGTCGAATTCAGACTGAACACTATGCACCAATTCCTTAAACATGCGCACCAGTTTTTCGTCCAGTTTTGAGGGAATAACATGGCGGAAAGCCTCAAGATTATCACTTCTTTCAAACCCTATTTCATTGATCATCTTCGCAACTTTCCGATATTTTTGGCAGAGGTCTAAAACCCTTTCATTTTCCTCCTTAACCTCGTCTTCCAAAATAGTCCTTGGCAGTCGCTTATTGCTTTCTATATCGGAAAATTCGTTCATTAAAATCGACTCCGGGCTAATAACCAATCCGTTTAGTTGCCCTGTGGCAACAACCTCGGCCCTCAAACCTATTATGGACCCGTTTAGAAAATCCAGAGCTTTGTTTGCGGATTCATTAAAGACAAGTACCTTGTCGTCTGATTCTCCAAGGTTATAGTAAGGGTACCTGTCCAAAATATGTTTTATATAAAATGCGGAAATGGTGAGGTTGCGTATGCAGGCAATATATTCCGCGAAAAAAGACCATGTCTTATTTTCACGCGCCCCATGTTCATCAAGAACGCTTTCAAGATACTCTGTTTCCTGAATCAGGCTGGAATAGAACTTTCGGGATACTTCCTTTCCACTTTTTATTTTTTTACATAATAATGCGCTGACCTTGAAAAACAGTTCCGAGGGCTCCTGAACAATCTGTAAAAACTCATCTTCAGAAATAATCTGAACAAGGGATTTGGCTTCCATCCGTTTGACCACTCACCGAAAAGATTGATTTAAACAAAAGTTAGACTAATCCTATTAGTATACCCGTATACTACTTGGGTTAAAAGGCCACAGATTTGGTTGCGGAATTTTCTGGTAGGTATTTTTGCCAGATTTCAACATGAGATTCTGGCCCGGAGGGAATCACAAAAGAAATGAAATGGTATTCAGGTTTTCCAGGGGGTTTACGCAATTTCATATCCACTTCTAAAGGAGTTCTGTCAGCTTTTTTAAGATTACAGGTTTTACAAGCGACGACTATGTTTGTCCAGTTGGTCCCACCCCCTCTGGATTTGGGAACCACATGGTCCACCGTAAGCGGGTGATTCGAAGTTCCACAATACTGGCAGGTGTAATTATCTCTTCTGAGAATATTTTTTTTGCTAAAGGATAAAGTCTTTTTGCGTTTGCGTCGAACCATTTTCAAAACACGTATCACGGTAGGAAGTTGGAAACTGGTAGACGGAGTGTGTACGGTATATCCGGCACTATCCAACTCCTCAGCCCTGCCGCCAAAAACCATAATTATGGCGTGGCGAGCACTACAAAACTGGAGTGGCTCGTAGGAATAATTCAAAACCAGACTTTTGAATGAATCGAGCATGTTTCCAAACCTCGCGAAGTTTGAATAACCTGAAACGCATACAGTCCGAAAAATTTTACTCCTTACGCCATCACACTGTCAATAAAAAGGGGAGCAAAAACGGATTTTAAAGAATGTTTCCCGCACCTAGCCGGTTGCCTGGGTCCAGGCAGTCTTTAATTTTTTTTAAATCACTCAAGCCATTTGGTCCGACCATTTTTGCGAAATATTTTTTTTTCAGTTTTCCAATGCCATGCTCTGCGGATACCGTCCCTTGCCATTTTAAAATTTGATCTACTATCTGATCATAAACCTGTTGTGCCTGATCTTTTTGCGATACTTGCGGCAGGAGGTTTATATGCAAATGATTGTCACCCAAATGACCAAACATGACGTAGTCCAGGCCGTTCACGCGCAGAATTTCCTGGTAAAACTCCATCATTGGCATAAAGTATTTATCGGGAACAGCCATATCCGTACCTAGCTTTACTCTGCCTATGCGGCTGTTTTCCTCATTAATAATAATCGGAATGTCATGCCTGAAATCGTGAAACTTCTGAATATCTTTTGCATCCTGGGAGAACCAGGAATCATCAAGCATGATATTTTCTTCACTCAAAAATTCAAACCAGTGTTCCATTATCAAGTCATAATCTTTTGACTCAGGAACATCCTGTTCAAAAAACAAAGCCGCCCGGGAATCACTGGGTATCCTTGCATGTTTGCTTCTCAGCTTTTCCAGCGCATTATGATCAAAATATTCCAGAGAACAAGGATTGATCCTTTGCCCTTTAAATGATTTTATTTTTGGAATCAACTCCCAGCAGGCACGCTCCTCTTTAA
>PCTK01000171.1:9129-11252 GCA_002786505.1 Nitrospinae bacterium CG22_combo_CG10-13_8_21_14_all_47_10
CACAATTTTTGTGAAAATTCCAAGCGTACCGTCTGATCCAATGAATAAATCCAGCCAGTCCATGCCAGGACGAACAAAATATCCGGCGGCATTTTTACATTCAGGACTGTGGTAGGAAACATCTGGAAACAAGATTTGACTGCCATCATCGAATTTGAGTGGCTCGCTGATTTTCAATCTTCGTTTAAGTGTTGTTTTCCTGCCATCCACCAAAACCAACTCAACCTCTTCCACATAATCACGGGTAACTCCATATTTATAGCTCCGCGATCCGGAAGCATTGGTCGCTAGAGTGCCTCCCAGCGATGCCCATGTTTCAGTCGGGTTAGGCGGATAAAACCAGCCAGTGGGAAGCAAAAAACTTTGCAGTTCCTTCAAGGTGACCGCAGGGCCAACCCGTATGAGGCCTTCTTCTATTTTTACAATTTCGTTCAACCGTTCCAGTGAAATAATGACACCTTCGGACGGGATACGAGAGGCAGTCAGGCCCGTTCCCGCCCCGGCAATGGTCACAGGGCGGGTTTCATTTTTCAAAAAATTAGTCAATTCATCGGAAGTTTCTGGAATAACAACTTCCTCGGCATTTCCTCCTGAAAAATTGGAGGCATCCCTTAAATAAGGAGCTATGACTTCAGATTTGGTTTTTCTAATCATTGAGGTTTGCTAGAGACGGGAGGATTCCATCAAACCGTCTGCCTGGGGAGGTAAAAATCCTTGATAACCATTATGCCTTTCTATGAGTTCGAGAACGGTAAAGGCCTTGCCGTTTTTAATTTCGGGTTTGGTAAAAATCTGCCGCAAATCGGTATTGGGTTCACCCACAATCTGCCCGGCAAATTCTATCCCCCGGGATTTCAATTTTTCGATGGCATGCTCAATGTCTTCAACCAAAACAGCAATATGATGAAAACGCTGATCGCCGTGCGTATGAACCCACTCCGGTATCAGGCTGGGCTCGCCGCGTTTGCCCTCAAAAGCTTGATCGACAAATAAGGTTGGGTAACCCGGTTTTCTATAAACTTTGGCCCACCAGTTGTCAAATTCCAGAACACCCATGTTCTGGTCCTGGGAAAAACCCCGAGAAAGAAGATCTTCAGCGCGTTTATTGACATCAAGCGTTCTCAGGGTGCAATGGTCGACCAGAGGCATCAATCCAACCCCACAATCAGACAGAGCTTTTTCCAGATAATCGGCGGCCTTATTCTCAGATAAAAACCGTTTGATGTATTCAGCGAAAAAAGCAGTTGCTTGTGGGCTATCAGTATTCATATTAAGAATTATCCCTGGGCAAAGAACCATCTTTTGGTTCCTGGCGGCGTTCCTCTTCCATTTTAGGTTGATTATGGATAAATTTCGCGTATTTGATCATCAAGATCATCATTCCTATAGCAAAAAATGCTCCCAAAGCTAAAAACAGGTTATCCACTCTATCTCCTCCATAAATTTTGTTACTATCATTATATCATTAGAAGCATAGCCTTAAAAGCAATAGAGTCTCTCCGGAGTACAGCTTGACAGTTGCCCTTAAGTCTAAGTATTCTGTTTTCATTTAAACCTGCGGATCACACACAAATACAATGACAAAAAAATCAATTGAAGTAGATGGAGTCACCCTCCATTTAAGCAAACCCGATTCGACCCGTCCCGAGTGGATTGGTCAAGAAGAAGTCCTAAAGCAAGTTCAAGCCTGCTGGATGGTGATTTCTGAAAAGGACTTTCCCCTTTCACCAAGAATTACCGGAATGCCGGGAACGGGGAAAACCACTTTGGCTACGGTTGCGGCAAATCAACGCAACCAGCCTCTTTATATATTCCAGTGCACCAGTGACACCCGGCCTGAGGACCTTTTGATCACCCCCGTCCTTTCAGAACAGGGGAAAATTTCCTATCACGCATCGCCTCTGGTATGCGCCATGATAGAAGGCGGAATATGCATCCTCGATGAAGGCAATCGAATGAATGAGAAAAGTTGGGCCTCGCTGGCCCCTCTCCTTGATCACCGCCGCTATGTAGAATCAATCATTGCTGGAATTCAAATTCATGCTCACAGTGAGTTTCGCGCCTGTGTAACCATGAATGACGATGAGTCCACCTTCGAAATCCCCGATTATATCCTGTCACGC
>PCTK01000171.1:11283-13807 GCA_002786505.1 Nitrospinae bacterium CG22_combo_CG10-13_8_21_14_all_47_10
GTTACCAGGATGAGTTGGCTATACTGCGTTACCACCTCCCCTTTTCCGATGAGGAACTTTTACAAATGACAGTGGATTTCCTGCAAAAGTCTCATCAGTTAGGCCTGGATTTTTCGCCCCGTGATGGAATCCACATCCTGCAATATGCTCTGAAACGAATCACTCAGGAAAAAAATAATCCCCTGGCGAAAGACACCATCTGGCAAGAGGCTATCAGCAAAATTCTCGGCGAAGAAGCTCTTGATCTGGATTCTCTGGCCGCCAGAAATCGCAGGGCTTTAGGGCAAGAGAGGCTACCGATGGGGCTGGGAGATTTCTTTTTCAATGGCGACAACCCCTTACACCCCGATAGTGAATATTGAGGGTTTAAAATAATGAGTCAAGTCCTTAAACTCAGCGATCGGATTCAATTTCTCCCTGTAATCCATGGCAGTGGAAGTTTTTCGCGGGAGATACGCCATCAACTTTTATCGCAAAAATGCGATTGTCTGGCCGTTGCGCTTCCGTCTGAGTTCAAGCCTACAGTTGAAGAAGGGATCAATATCCTCCCGAGCATTTCCCTCAGTTGCCAGATGGAACAAGAGGGGGGGATGAACTATGTGCCTATCGACCCAAGCCAGCCTGTAATCATGGGACTGCGCGTAGCCATGCAGGAAGGAATACCGCGTCATTTTATAGACTGGAGTACGGGAAATTATGAAAAAAGAAGTGTCGACTTCCCCGACAGCTTTGCCTTGAGCCAGATAAACTACGAAAAATTCGTCAGCACCCTTCTCTTAGCTCAAAAGCGTCCCAAGGATAAGAGCCAGCATTTTTGGCGAGTACGATGGATGGCCTATCAGCTTCATCAACTAGAGTTGGAATATTCCAATATTGTTTTCATTTGCTCCATTTTAGACTGGCCGTGGGTCAAGGAATCCTATGATGAGCGGTTGGAGTTCATTCCTTCTCAAAAGCCTGAAGGACTGCCAGTGTTACATGGAGTCGATAAACAAACCTTGTTTTTTGCGCTTACAGAATTCCCTTATGTGACTTATTTATATGAAAAAAGACGGCAGGAATTACGGTCGGACAATAATGCTCCAGTTGACGGGGTAAAAGAAATTCTTTTGCGGGCTCGCGAGTTGTTTGTAAAAAAACACAAAATTCGTTATCACAATCTGACTTCGAAGACTTTTCAGATTCTTTTGCAATACATTCGCAACCTGACTTTGATGGAGTCTCGGCTTCTGCCAGACCTTTATACTCTGGTAAATGCCGCCAAACAATTCGGGGGAGACCCCTTTGCCATTGCAGTTTTAGAAGCGGCACGGGAATATCCGTTTGAGCCTTCCGACAACTTCCCTGAGACCCTTTCGTTGGGAATCGATCAGGCCCTGCCGAATGAAGAAGGTGCCAAACCGCTAATCATGAAAAACCGTTTATCGGAAACCCATTTTGAATGGCGAACTTTGAATTTAAAACCTGAACCGGATATCAAGTCCCAGGAAAAATGGCAACACCACTGGGACCCCCATGGCCAGTGCTCCTGGCCGCCGGAAGATGAGAAAATAGAAAACCTGAACACCCATGTGCGTGAACAAACTAAACTTCTATTGAGCCAGGACCTGGCCCGGACCGAAAAATTCACTTCCTCTGTCAAAGATGGAATAGATATCAGGGATACCCTGCGCCACTGGTATGAGGGAGATATTTATGTAAAAGAAATTCCTGCTTCCCGGGGACAGGTAGAAATAATTGTCTTCCTTTTTGATCCCGAACCTGAGCCGCAAAAATATAACTGGTGCCAAACCTGGTATGCTGAACACAATGAAGAGTCGACCCTATGTTTTTTTGCCACCGAATATATGGATGATCTGATCGGGCCGGGGATCGGCATATCCACTTATGGCGGATGTATGATGATTTACCCGCCCCGCCCTATTCCTGATATATGGCAGGACCCGCGATTTCATTTTTCAGAAACTCTCGAAGAAAAACTTCTTGAGGCCGCTTTTTTTCATTCCAAAGAAAAACATGTCACCGTTATCGCACCCTGTGCCCCCCGACTAACCTGGCGGAGACTTGCCAAAAAATATGGCAAAAAAATAATCCATATTCCCCTGAAACGATTTTCCAATCAGACAATTGAAAAAGTAAGGCGGTTCCATGTGCTGAATGGAAAAAATATCCGTTCTTACGCGCAACGTTTCATTCAGGAACTCTGAACGCATGAAAATAAGCGTCCGTGAAGCCCACAGGGATGACCTTGAAATATTAGTGGAAAATAATCAGGCTCTGGCAAAAGAAACTGAAGCCTTGCGATTAGACGCAGTTGTACTGAAACAAGGAATCGAACAAGCTTTAAAAAGGGAGGAGTGCCATTATTTTGTTGCCGAAACTTCTGGCAAAGTTGTCGGGCAAACAATGATCACTTATGAATGGAGTGACTGGCGCAACGGAGTTATCTGGTGGATGCAAAGCGTTTATGTCACCCCCGAGTACCGCAAACAAGGGGTATTTCGCTCCCTATTCACCCATATAG
>PCTK01000171.1:13838-16625 GCA_002786505.1 Nitrospinae bacterium CG22_combo_CG10-13_8_21_14_all_47_10
AGAGCACTGCGTTTATATGTCATGCACAATAACGATGCAGGGCAACGCACATACCAACACCTGGGGATGAACGATTCCGGTTACATCGTTTTTGAAAAAGAAAATTTTACTTGACAGAACCTTTACCTGGACTCAATTAAGTTGGCTTGAGGAGGGTCTTTCCAAAGTTAAAAATCCCCCGTGAGGCGAAAAGTTGCGGGAGAATGTTTCCTGAACAGTATCCGGAAACGCGCGGTCGCATTCACTGAGATATTTCATAACCGCTATCATCCAATCCGACTCGTGCGGGGAATGAATAATGGCAATATTCTCATTTTCATAATCCTTGCAAATTTGATCTGATGCGCGACCGGTTCCAGGAAGAGTATTTCTTTTTTTTATGGTTAGCGGACGAAGAGGATCGACGTGAATAATTTCCAGCCCTTTGTATTTCTCGGGAATATCTTCTTCGATGAACTCTTCAATGGGAATACCATTAACATTGGTGAGTCCCGGCTGTGCCAGTGATGCTATATAAATAGGAACCCTTTTTATGACAGCTTGTTCAGCATAACCTTCAAGAAGAACTGTTTCATTTTTATCCGTAGGGCCAAAAACAACAAAATCCCAACGTCCGTAGGTCAATCGTTTCTGTTTCTGGATAATGACCGTCTTTTCATAAGCCTCAACGAGTTTTTCATAAACTTTTTGATCTCTCGTCCTGACACTAATTTTAGGCATTTAATATCCTGGTAAAAATCCATTATTATTAAGCTATTATATCATGGTGCCAACTGGAAACTCTTAAAATCACCGCTTAATAGGAGCCCAATTGAATATTTTCTCGCCCTGCACCCAAGCTTTGCTATACTGCACACGGTAAAACCTCGTGTATGCGCGTTCAATAATTCCCACCTGGACCGACACCCTTAATGGAAAGCAATGAAAAAGTAAGTAAAGCCGCAGGTGCTGTTAGCGGGATGACCCTTTTGTCGAGAGTTTTCGGGTTTCTGCGTGATATGGTTATTGCAATGGCATTTGGCTCTTCGGCATCTGCCGACGCCTTTTTTGTTGCCTTTAGAATCCCCAATATGCAACGCAGAATTTTGGGTGAAGGTGCGGTGACAGCGGCATTCATACCAGTTTTTACCGAGACCTTGACCCGCAAAGGCGAATCTGCCGCATGGAAATTGACCGCCAACCTGTTCAATATTCTCTTCATTGTTTTGGCCTCAGCATCCCTGCTGATCCTGATTTTTTCTCCTGCAGTAATAACGGTTTTTGCTCCGGGATTTGTGGACGAACCCGGGAAATTTGAACTGACGGTTAGACTGACCCGCTGGATGGCCCCTTACCTTTTCTTCATTGGTCTGGCGGCCTTTTGTATGGGAATATTAAATAGCCTGAAAGTTTTCGCTCTTCCCGCGGCGGCCCCCATTTTACAAAATATCAGCATGATTGCATCAATTCTCATCATTGCCCCGCTAATGGATGAGCCGATTATGGGGCTGGCCATCGGTGTAGTGGTTGGCGGAGCGCTACAATTTTTAATTCAGCTCCCCGCTTTACTGAAAAAAGGCATGCGCTTTGAGAAATTTCTTGATTTTAAACAGGAGGAAGTTGTTAAAATTGCCCGCCTGATGGGGCCTGTCGTATTAGGATTGGCTGTGTATGAAGTTAATATTATGATCGATACTCTTATAGCTTCCCTGTTGCCGGGCGGATCGATTTCATATCTTTATTATGGAAACCGGCTGGTACAATTGCCCCTGGGAATATTTGCCGTCGCCTTAGGGGTGGCTCTTCTACCGACATTATCCAGCCAGGCCGCAAAAGGCAACCTGAAAGAACTGGTGCAAACATTGGGTTTCAGCATCCGCCTCATTCTTTTTGTAACCATACCCGCTACGGTGGGGTTGATCATTCTTCGGGAACCCATTATCAATTCATTGTGGGAACGGGGTGAATTTTTGGCTTCTACTACCGATGGTACTGCCATTGCCCTGCTTTATTATTCCCTTGGCCTTTGCGCTTATTCAGGCATTAAAATTATCGCACCCGCTTTCTATTCACTACAGGACACCAAAACTCCAGCTAAAATTGGCATTTATGCCATGGTTCTTAACACCGTTTTGAATCTCATTTTGATGGGTCCCCTGCAACACGGAGGTCTGGCCCTGGCCACGGCTCTGGCGGCCTTATTTAATGTCGCGCTTTTGATCTACCATTTAAGAAAACGCCTTGGCCTGATGGGCGGAAGGAAAATACTACATTCGGCTCTTAAAATGTCCTATGCGGCAATAGCCATGGGCGTCATTACTTATCTTGCACGGGAAAGCTTTTTTCATGTCAGCGACCCACTGCCAATCCGGCTGTTTTCCCTGACCGCTTGCATATCTGCCGGATTATTGGTATATGCCTTAATCTCTCACTTTACCAGAAACGAAGAATGGCATTTTATTCTGGATTTGAGAAAGAAAAAACAAATACCCGTTTAATATTTTTGTAAATATAAAATAAAGGAAATACCTCTTATGATCGTCACCTGTCTGGATCTGGAAGGAGTCTTGGTCCCTGAAATCTGGATCGCTTTCGCTGAAAAAACCGGGATTAAGAATTTGCGCCTGACTACGCGGGATATTCCGGACTATGATGAACTGATGCGGGGGCGTCTCAAAATTCTAAATGAAAACAATCTTAAACTTTCTGATATTAAGGAAGTTATCGGGGGCATTGCTCCTCTTCCCGGAGCCAAAGAATTCTTATCCTGGTTGCAAAGCGAATTTCAGGTTATCATCCTGTCTGATA
>PCTK01000171.1:16654-17085 GCA_002786505.1 Nitrospinae bacterium CG22_combo_CG10-13_8_21_14_all_47_10
GCCCAACTCAACCACCCGACTCTATTTTGCCATGACCTGATAGTGGATGAAACCGGGAGGATCGCCGATTACCGGTTGCGGATTCCCGATGCGAAAACCAAGGCAGTGGCGGCATTGAAAGGGCTTAACCTGAAAGTCATCGCCGCCGGAGATTCCTACAATGATACAGGAATGCTGAAAGAAGCCGATGTCGGCATTTTATTCCGCGCCCCCGACAACGTTGTGCAAGAATTTCCCCAGTTTCCCGTAACCAAAACCTACGAAGAATTTAAAATCGCAATCCTTGAAGCCAGCAAAAAATTGGGTGATTGAATCGAAAGAATTCCTCGTAGCTCTGCTACGGGGTTTCCTTTCACATTCCCCTCCTTTTCAAGGAGGGCTTTGCACAACCCCGAGATTCTTCGCTTACGCTCAGAATGACATGCAGAAAC
>PCTK01000126.1:0-333 GCA_002786505.1 Nitrospinae bacterium CG22_combo_CG10-13_8_21_14_all_47_10
AACAATGAAAAAACATATCAAAATATTTGCATGCATCATCCCAAGCTTTTTATTGGCTGTCACTCCTGCTTATTCAGCGGAACCTGTAGAGGAACTGCCATCTATTGAAGTCTCTTCCAGCAGACTGAAAACAACAAAAGAAAAATACGCTGGCTCCATCACCATCATTACTGAAGAAGAGATCAAGCAATCGGGACTGCCCAAGGTTGAGGATATTCTACGGAACCAGTTGAGCCTGGGTGTTTTCAAACAGGGGGGAGTAGGAGGAGAATCCACCATAAGGATGAGGGGCGCCAATGCGAGCAGTACCTTGGTGATTATTGATGGAGTGAG
>PCTK01000126.1:370-4462 GCA_002786505.1 Nitrospinae bacterium CG22_combo_CG10-13_8_21_14_all_47_10
AACCTGAATACGGAAAACATTGAGCGCATTGAAATTTTAAGAGGCCCTCAAACTACAATTTGGGGGTCTGATGCGGTGGGAGGTGTGATCAACATTGTCACCAAAAAAGGAAGGGGCACTCCTACCCACTACCTGTCCTTTGAAGGGGGAAGCTTTGGTACCTACAAAGAAGGCTTGGGCAGTTCGGGTGTCATTGAAGACATCGACTATTCTTTTTCCGCCTCCCGGACTGACATTTCCGGCTATTCCGATTTCAACGAAAATCGAATCGTTGAAGGGGGAAATGTGCCTGAAAAAGACGGTTATGAAAATACTTCCCTCACCAGCAGGGTGGGAACCAGCTTTTCCGGGGATGGGCGGGCCGAGTTTATAGGCCGATATACACGGTCCTATTCAGACGTGGACACCACAACTGGGGATAAAAATTTTCGCGACACTGAGATTGAGTCTGTTTATTTGGCATTTCCGGTTTCAAAATCTGTCACCCCCTGGTGGAGAATCAAACTGAACCCGAACATGGCGTACGATGTTAATGAACCTGATACAGAAACCAATGATGATCAAATTTTTAACAGGACCTATATTGCCGACCTGCAAAATAATGTCGATATAAATGAGTATCTTTCAGCCGTATTTGGGGGGGAATTCCGTGCGCAAAACGGCAGAAATAACCGTAACGGCTTCACCCGGAACACCTTCAACCAGGGCTATTTTTTCCAGGGGCAATTTGACTGGAATGACAAAGTTCTTCTCACTGCTGGATTCAGAAAAGACCTCAATGACACTTACGAGGATGCGCTGACTTATAAATTTGAGGGAGCCTATAATTTCAAACAATGGGATTTTAGACTGCGGGGTGCCTACGCTACAGGATTCAGGGCGCCTACTTTTAATGAGCTCACTTTCCCGGGCTTTGGTAATCCAGACTTACAACCTGAAAAATCAGAATCCTTTGAAATAGGATTTGACAAGGATCTTTTCGACCAGCTTGTGAGGTTGGAGGTAACTTTTTTCAATATCGAGTTTGAAAACCTGATTGAAAATTCTCCCGCAGAGAATATTGGCCTCACTAAATCCCGCGGCATTGAAGCGCATGTTGGAGTTCAACTGCCCTACAATCTACACCTTTCCAATAACTACACTTGGACGGAAGCGGTTGATGCTATTGATGATATCCCCTTAAGACGTCGCCCGAAACACCAGTATTCAGCAACCCTATCCCATAACTGGAAAAACAAGCTTTTCTCCCAACTTGGGTTAACAGCAAGAAGCGGCGTATTGGATAACTCTTCCGGCTCCATGACTGTTCCTGGGTTCGCAACCTTGAGAGCTTCCATAAGTTACAAACTCAATAAAAATTTGGAACTCAATGCCCGGGGTGAAAATATTCTCGATAAAGAATATGAAGAAGTCGCGAGGCGTTCGACTTCTGATGCCGCCGCTTATGCCGGGTTCACTTATACATTCAATTGATTATGGGAAAACGCAATCACACAATGACCTGTTCCAGATTAAGCATAGTCTGGGTTGTCGTCCTTCTATTGACAGGTTATGCCCACCCGGCAACTGCCAAGGTTTTATTTGCCATTGTTTCAGACCGTTCATCCACGGCTCTGGCCGCGGGAGCGGATTATTTTCTCGACCGCAATACCGGTCACAAACTGGAATTTCGCTCGACCTCGCAGGTAGCCCAAATGACCGATGCGGAAGTGTATTCCCTCTGGGATCATGCTGATGCCTTTTTGGCAATTGGTGTATTCGGCGATACGGCGGTTCGTCTTGAAACATTGATGGATAAAAAAAATAATCCTCGTCCGTTTCTGGCCATCAGTTCAACGCTTTCACTCATTAAACGTTCGCAGGATCTCCAGGGCCCCCTTTTCCAGGGGTTTGATAGTGGTCGAATGAAACGCATAGGAAGGCCTCCCGATCAGGAAGAAAGTTTGGGTGATTGGATTAGCCAACTGGTCGATGAGTTTTCCCGGCAAAAAACCTGGATCCATGCCAAGGGCTACTGGCAAGCCAGGGGGCAGGATAACCTGGCAAACCTGATTGCCCTGCTCTTTCAAACCGCGGGCGCAAACATTCAACCGGGCGCCATGAAACCACAGGACAAGGTGCGGTTCTATCAGAACCGTTCTTTTATTGCCGAAGAGAATATCACGCTACAAAGCGGAAAACCCTGGCTTGCCATCATTGACCATGATACCGGTGACCGAAAGGGCAATATTGATCTGCTGGATCGGTTGTGCTCTTCCGCAAAAAATGCAGGGATGGATTGCGTTTCCATTTTCGCAGTTTGGGGAAAAAGCAGTTCCCTCGCCCTGAAATCCTTGCAGGCTTTTGCTAAACAGGCCCCCTTGGCCGGAATTATCTCTCTTCAGGATTTTGTCATCGGTGGCGGAGAAGGGCGCGCAGAGACCGTCCAAACACTGAAAGAGCTGAATGTTCCTGTATTAAAAGGAATTCGTCTGGTCGATCGGTCACGGGAACAATGGGATTTGTCGGAAGATGGACTTCCCTGGAATTCGGTTCATTACCGTGTTGCCATGCCGGAGATTCAGGGAGTTTCCCAATCACTTGTTTTGGCTACTGCGGCAAAAGCATGGATGCACGAAAAAACAGGGTTGCGTCTCAGCATCACTGAGCCCTTGCCCGACCAGGCAGAAACGATGATCCGGCGGGTAACAGGTTGGTATAATCTCCGATCCAAAAACAATTCGGATAAAAAGGTCGCGATCATTTATTACAACCATCCACCGGGCAGGCATAACATCGGAGCGGACAATCTTGATGTTCCCGCAAGTCTATGGAATATTCTAAACCTGATGAAAACGGAAGGCTACACAACCGGCTCCCTCCCTGAAAACCCGGATGCCCTTTTAAACCTTATTCAGGAAAAGGGCGTCAATCTTCCTGAGCAGGCGGACGCATTGAAGAAAATGGCGGAGTCGGGCATCACCATTCCGCCGGAAAAACACCGGCAATGGATGGAACAACTCCCCTCCTCCCTACGCGCGGAGTTGGAGCAGGGCCCCTTGGCTTTCCTGCATGAAAGCCTGCAAGCCGCATTGAAAAGTAATGAACCAACCCTTATAAAGCGACTCATGAACAGGGTTATGAGTGACGTGAGGTTTGTTCTCGATGGCACCATTCATCCAGCACGTGACAGAGCCCGCTCATTATTGGATCAGTTGGAAACGGAATACCATAGCCTCTTAAAAGGTACCGGGGACTGGAAAAAAGCCGAAGAATTGAGCCTGGCCATTCGATCAACGAACATCGAAGGCATTCGCGGCTGGGGTAAAGCTCCCGGAAAAGTCATGGTTCATGACGGACAAATTCTCATTCCTGGCATTCGTTTCGGAAACGTTTTTATTGGCCCACAACCTCCCAGAGGCTGGGAACTTAACGAAGAACTTCTGCATGCCAACACCACCTTTCCACCCACTCATCAGTATCTGGCATTTTATTTCTGGTTGCGTCACGCTTTTAAAGCAGACGCTATCATCCATGTTGGCCGCCACTCCACCTATGAGTTTTTACCCCGCCACAGCACAGGTGTCGGCCCATTGGACTATTCCTGGCATATCGCCGGGGAAATCCCCGGAATCTATCCCTATATTGTCGATGGTGTGGGTGAAGGCATTCAGGCAAAGCGGCGTGGATTGGCTGTCATGATAGACCACCTGACTCCCCCTTTGAGCACCACGGAACTTTATGATGATCTTTTAGGATTGAGGCAATTGATAGAGAGCTTTGAAGCGGCAGACCCGGACCCGACCTCGCCTGCTCGCATCCGCGCGGTTTCTGCAATTCGCGAACGGATAGAAGCTTTAAATTTGAAGGATGAGCTGACTTCAAGCATGGCCGCCGAGTTAAAAGTCCGGGGCATTCGTTTTGAGGAGGTCGACGATGAGCTTCTGGTCCACGAGACAGGGCACTACCTCACTAAATTGCAGGAAAATTACATGCCTCTTGGCCTGCATATCTTTGGTCTCGACTGGAAACAAAAAGCCATTGATACGATGCTCAAATCCATACTCGGCAATGACAGGAACACCGCGAAGGGAAAAGTGATATCCGCGAACT
>PCTK01000126.1:4569-7401 GCA_002786505.1 Nitrospinae bacterium CG22_combo_CG10-13_8_21_14_all_47_10
CCCACCGGAAAAAATTTCCACGCGCTGGACGGAAGCCTTCTCCCGACCCGGCTGGGGTACAATCTAGGCAAAGAACTTGCCGCCAAAGCCCGTAAAGAAACTCCTGAAAAAAAAGATGAAAAGGAAGCGGTCATACTATGGGCTTCAGATGCAGTTCGCGATGAGGGTGCCATGATCGCCTTTGGATTCGATATGCTTGGCCTGGAACCGGTATGGAATGGGCGGGGTATATTGACCGGAGTACACCGCCTTCCGTTGGAAAACGCGCGCAGGCGGCGTGACGTGGTTTTCATAACATCTGGATTATTCCGGGACCTTTATGGAGCCCAGTTGGAATGGCTGGACAAATCCGTTCTTCTGGCGCTGGATGGAGCCAGTTCAACCATCAGAAAAAACTTTCCCGAACTTGTTTTGCCCCTTGCATCGGCTTTGGAACCTTTAGAAAACCTCGCCACAGGAGGAACAGAGAGCCTGGAGGAAAACCGGGTTGCCCAGCAATGGGTTAAGGAAACCAGAGAACTGCTCTCCCAGGGGGTGGCGGGCAGTCAGGCAGGACGTGAAGCAAGCCTGCGTATTTTCGGCACAGCTCCGGGTTCGTATGGCGCGGGCGTCAACAAGCTTGCTGAAAGATCGGGGGCCTGGCAGGATAGAATGGAAGTCGCAAAAGCTTATCTAAACCGTATGGGACATGCATACGGAATGGGTTACCGTGGCCAACGCATGAACAAACGCTTTGCCGCTAATCTCGCTAAAGTTAAAAACACCTACCTGGGCCGGGCCAGCAACCTTTATGGATTGATGGATAATAATGATGCCTTTGATTACCTTGGTGGACTAAGCCTTGCAGTAGAAAGCCTTACCGGAAGTCCCCCTTCGGCCAAAGTAATACACCATGCAGATCCCAAAAATGCAACCCTCACCCCTTTGGATCAGGCGCTTATGGCCGAACTGCGGGGGCAATTCCTGAATCCCGCCTGGTTGAAACCCCTCATGGATCACAATTATTCCGGAGCGCGTACCATGGGGAGCGAATTTCTGGAATATCTCTGGGGCTGGCAGGTCACCAACCCGGATATCATTAAAAGCTGGATGTGGGATGAAGTTAAATCGGTTTATATTGATGACAGGCATGAACTTGGGCTGGATAAGTTTCTTGAAAAAGGCCATAACGCCCACATAAAATCCAATATGCTCGCGATCATGCTGGTTGCCTCTCAAAAAGGATTTTGGCAAGCAGATGAAGAAACGATCAGAAATTTGAGTAGAAGTTTTGCAGACTTGATCATCAAAAATGGCTTGCCCGGTAGCGGCCACACCCATCCGGACCACCCGGTTTATGATTGGGTAGCTCCCCGTCTCACCGCCGAGCAATTGCGGGATCTCAAAGCAGTTTTGGACAATGCCCGCATTGTGGAAAAACCACAGGACTCACAAATTACCACGATAGCAGAAATTCAGTACGATGAAACCGATGAAATTAAGAAACAGGATAACCTTGCAGAAGTGGCAGGAATTCAAAAGGGACTGGTTGAGCACCAATGGCTGGTATGGAGCACCATTGCCGGATTAATCCTGGCAGGTGTTTATAGAGGCCGCCAAAAACCCTGGGAGAAAAACTGATGTTTAACAATTGGGCAGTGACCCTGATGCACAATTTTGTCTCTTCACTTCTTTATCCAATTATTTTTGGATTGGGGTTGATGCTTTTACTGGCCTTATGGGAAGTGGGAACCGCTATCGGCGAACGATTTTGGGTGCTGAAAAAATTCCCCTCAAAAGTTAACCTGGCTGATTTTGAAAACATGGCTCGGGAAAGGATTGAACGAACAGACATCCTTACCCGGGTATCTCCCATGCTTGGTTTAATGGGCACCTTAATTCCCTTGGGGCCTGGATTAGCAGGCCTGGGGCAAGGCAATCTTGCTATATTAACCAATTCGGTAACAATAGCTTTCGACACCACGGTTTTGGGGTTACTGGCAGGAATCATAGGTTTTATTCTCGGGCGCTTGCGCCGTCGTTGGTATGATGAAGCACTACGCTCTACAACTTAAAGCATGTGAAAATGAAAACACCCGATTGGAGAAATAGTCGATTTGATCATCAGGATGAAGACCCTCTGGGTCCTCTGGCAAATTTTATAGACATCATGCTTGTTTTTGCATGCGGCCTGATCGCCGCGCTGGTAGCCTTGAGTCCAGACCTGATAAACCAACTGACAACGGCTAAAAAAATTGAAAAAGGACAGGAACTATCCGACATGCCCGCTGGCCTTAAGAATCTCCAAGGCAAGGGAGAGGGTTATGAATCCCTTGGAAATGTTTTTAGAGACCCTGAAACCGGGAAACTTTATTTGATTGAGAAAAGCAAATTTTAATTAATGCGACGGTTAATTTTAGTGAATCATCAAAAATGAAAACTTCTGACAAATATAAAGGCCTTGTTATAGCAGGAACCCACAGTTCAGTGGGCAAGTCGTCCATTTCGGTGGGCCTTATGCACCTGCTTATGCAAAAGGGATATTCAATAAAACCCTTTAAGGTTGGCCCCGATTATATTGACCCCAGCCACCATAAAAGATCTTGTGGTCGGCCCAGTTATAACCTGGACACCGTCATGTGCACTCATAAATACGTCAAGGACTTGTTCAGCGACATTATGAATGAGGGTGACATCGCCATTGTTGAAGGAGTAATGGGCCTGCATGACGGTGCATCGGCCAAATCAGAAAAGGGTTCCACCGCCGAGGTCGCAAAACTGCTCAACCTGCCTGTCCTGCTTGTCATTGACGGCAGGGCCATGGCCCGGTCTTCAGCGGCACTGGTACTGGGA
>PCTK01000126.1:7504-10645 GCA_002786505.1 Nitrospinae bacterium CG22_combo_CG10-13_8_21_14_all_47_10
CTTCCGCTAAGCTTATCGCCTGTCTTCCTACATCTCCAGAGTTAAAGATACCCAGTCGCCATTTGGGTCTGCACCAGGGCTTTGAGCAAAATACTGCTATCTACCAGAAATGGGCGAAGCACATCGAATCCCACATCAACCTGAAACTGTTTTTAAAGTTATTTAAATTAAAAAAACCATCAAGACCGGGCCTCAATACCCAAAAGGAACCTACGCGATGGAAAACAAAACCTCGTCCCAAAATTTTCAATATTGCCGTGGCAAGGGATGAAGCCTTCCAATTCATTTATCAGGACACTTTGGACTTTCTTGTTCATCAAGGCTTTACCATTTATTTTTTCTCGCCAATTCATGATCCTCATTTACCGAAAAATATGGACGGTTATTACTTTCCGGGCGGTTATCCGGAACTATACGCAGAATCCTTAAACAGGAACCGATCTATAAAAAAGGAAATCAAAAAAGCCGGATCTTCCGACAGAATGATCATAGGAGAATGCGGGGGACTCATGTACCTGGGAAAACATATCACCAATGAGACTGGCAAGAAAATACCGATGGTTGGCCTGTTCGACTACTCCACGTCTATCAAAGCCAGGAAGTTGACCTTAGGGTACCGAACACTGAGCCCCGCCAGAGGCACAGACAAAAACAAAAAACTAATCCTTCACGGCCACGAATTTCACTACTCGACTTTCTTGACCAATAATGAAAAGGCCGAGTGGAAGAATGACCGCAAAAAAAATGATTTACTGTTAAGAGATGGGTTCTCAACCAAAAATTGTCACTCTTTTTATACCCATATTTACTGGGCATCTAATAAAGAGTGGCTTAACTTTTTAATGGAATTAAAGACATGAGAAAACCTTCAGGAGCGGACCCAAAAAAGCGCAAGGGATTGATCATCGTCAATACGGGAGATGGGAAAGGAAAATCCACTGCCGCCTTCGGCCTGGCCATGCGTGCCGCGGGAAACAAAATGAATATTTTCATCATGCAATTCATGAAAGGCCAATGGAAAGCGGGAGAGCGAAAGTCTTTTGAAAAGCTGGCTCCTTATGTGGAGATTGAAGCTATGGGCGATGGCTTCACCTGGGATACAAATAATATTGAACAGGATAAAGCTACCGCTCGAAAAGCCTATGAAATTGTGAAGGAAAAATTGTTGAGCGGTAAATATCAAATGGTAATTTTTGAAGAAATTAACTATGTTTTGCACTACCAGTTTTTCCCTGAAGATGAGTTTCTGGAATTACTCAAAAACAAACCTGAATCAGTTCATATTGTCTGCACCGGAAGGAATGCGTCAGAAAAATTGATAGAAATGGCTGACCTGGTTACGGAAATGAAGATGATCAAACACCCTTTCAAAGAACAGGGAATCCCTGCTCAAAAGGGCATTGAATTTTAATCTATTAAAATAGTGAACTTTGAAATTTTTATCCGCCATAGGTTTTTTAACCATCATCCCAATACCGTCCCGTGCTGTCAGCAACGAAGGAGGGCAGGTCCTATACTTCCCTCTGGCTGGTTTTGTCATAGGATGCCTGCTCTATGGCCTGGATCAGTTGCTCAGTCTGGCACCTTATCCAGAAGTCCGCGTAGTGGGAGACGTTTTGTTTTTGGCCGTTATATCCGGCGCCTTGCACCTGGATGGTTTGGCCGACACCGCAGACGGCGTTTTCTCACACCGACCTCGGGAGCAGATTTTGCAAATCATGAAAGATTCGCGGATCGGAGTGATGGGAGTTTTGACACTTCTTTTCTGCATTCTCTTAAAACTGGCAGGTGTGGCAGGGGTAATCCATTCAGAGTCATTAATCTGGCTGATTCTGGCGCCAGCCTTGGGCCGAACAGCTCAAGTCATGGGACTCGTTTTTGTCAACCACGTTCCATCCGAAAGAACTCTGGCAGAGCAATTTTACCAGCGGGGGAGGTATTCCCTTTTGGCTTTTTGCCCCCTTCCCTTCGCCGTTATTTTTTATGTGGACTGGATATTAGCAATTGCAAGCCTGATACTATTTATTTTTTTACTCGTCAGCTTGCTGTTATTTTTTAAAAACAAAATTGGAGGCATTACAGGAGACACTCTTGGTGCCGCAACAGAAATTATGGAAACCGCATTTTTATTAATCGGTGGAATGGGCGCTTCGATATTTTAAGGAAACCATTGCCAATACTGGGTGATTTTATGTCTGGAAAAACTATTTTGGTCACGGGTGGAAGCCGTAGCGGAAAAAGCCGTTATGCTCTCCAGTTAGCTGGGGATACTAATATTCCAAAAATATTTATAGCCACAGCAGAACCTCTTGACGAGGAAATGGCTAAAAGAATTCAAAAACATCGGGATGAGCGCGGCAAGGAATGGACCACCATTGAGGAGCCTCTTAATCCGGCAAGCATACTAAAAGACAAAAAAAACCAACCATGTTTTATTGTTCTCGATTGTATAACTTTATGGCTGAGCAACATGATCATGAAGGGAATGACAGAGCAAGCCATACTCAACCGTGTCCATGAATTTATCGACGAGTGTCGGGGTAGTAATATAATTGTCATAACAAATGAATTAGGTTCGGGAATTGTCCCCTTGGATGCCTCCGCAAGGGCCTTTCGCGATATTGCGGGACAAACCAACCAGATTCTAGCGGCAGAATTTGATGAAGTGGTCAGCATGATATCAGGAATTCCCGTTACCATAAAATTTCCATCAAAAAAACATAACGTCGAGCAAACCAAAGATAAGAGCCCAAAACATGAATTTTCTCCCGAAAAAAAACAGGGGCTCTACGAAGCAATTTACAAACGACGTGATATGCGCCATTTCATATCAAAGCCTGTTGATCCTGAAAAATTGGGGCGGATTTTAGATGCCGCACATCACGCCGGTTCGGTGGGATACATGCAACCCTGGAATTTTCTGGTTATCACCGATCCTGAGGTAAAAAACAAAATCTCGTTGAACTTTAAAAACGCCAATGAAGAAGCCGCGCAAAAATTTAGTGGCGACCAACAAAAACTTTACAACTCCCTCAAGCTTGAAGGCATTCAGGACGCGGCAGTCAATATTTGCGTGACCTGTGACCGCACACGTTTTGGCCCTAATGTCTTAGGACGAAATACGGTCTTTGAAACAGACCT
>PCTK01000126.1:10664-13547 GCA_002786505.1 Nitrospinae bacterium CG22_combo_CG10-13_8_21_14_all_47_10
GTCCAAAACCTCTGGCTTGCGGCCCGTGCAGAAGGGCTTGCGGTAGGTTGGGTGAGCATTTTATCTAATGATCAACTAAAAGAGGATTTAGATATCCCCGACCATATTCAGCCCGTGGCTTATTTATGTGTCGGGCACACAGAATCGTTTTATTCCAAACCCATGCTTGAGACGGCAGGTTGGGGCCAGCGATTACCCGTTGAAAAATTGATTTATTATAATAAATGGCAGGGAACATCCACTGACTTCAAAGTTTATTTTCCAGATTCAACTAAAAATGATTGACCATAAAAAACCAGAAAATTCACAGGTAACCGATGTTCCTTACCCCTCCCATGGCGGAAATTCGCGCGCTATGGCTGAGATTTCCGGAACCGACCCAGACAAAGTCATTGATTTCAGCGCCAGCATAAATCCTTTATCGCCTCCAGGTTGCGTGTCGCAATTATTGCTGGAAACACCACGGCTCCTGCGGGAGTATCCCGACCCTCACTGCACCTTAATCACGGAAAGAATTTCTGAATCAACAAAAGTTCCTAAAGATTGGATCCGTGTCACTAATGGTTCCACTGAAATGATTTACCTCTTGCCTCACCTATTTCATAAAGGGCGGGAGGTTGCCATTTTCGATCCGTGTTTCTCCGAATATGAAAAAGCTTTTATGGCATTTGGCATTAAAACCCACTCCGTCAAGTTAATGGCCAACAATGGTTTTCAGGCGCATCCTTCCGGATTGTTTCCCCAATTGGATAAAATTCAGAAACTCGAAGCCATTGTTTTGGGGAATCCTGCCAGCCCCACCGGAAAGCTTTATACTGACTTCCTGCCTCAATTGCAGGAATACTGCGAGGAGCGCAATGCAGTTCTAATTATAGATGAAGCATTTATCGATTTTTCTTCCTCCAAAAATTCCGCATGGAATTTATTGGAGAGACACTCAAACCTGATTCTTATTCGATCCCTGACCAAGTTTTACTCCATGCCGGGACTTAGAGTGGGGTACGGAATTCTCCATCCTGAAAAAATCCAGAAAATCGCTCCCCGCCAATATCCCTGGTCGGTGAACGCTTTGGCTCAGGCCGTTGGTTCCGAGGTTCTATTAGACAAGGCTTTTCAGGAGGAAACACGGGCCTGGATGCACCGGGAAGGAAGTTTCATATTTCAAGCATTAGACTCTGTCGGCGAAATCAAAATTTTTCCTTCCGATGCTAATTTTTTCTTATTTCGTATTCAAGAAAATATCCCACCTGTGGGTTTATACCAGCATTTATTATCAGAGTCTCTCCTGATAAGAAATTGCGGCAACTTTAAAGGGCTCGATGAAAGTTATTTCAGGATTTCATTACGGGAACGGGGAGAAAATCAGAAATTGGTGGATTCCATTTCCGCATACTTCTGCAGACGGAATTATAAAAAATGAGCCTGGCACTCCAAATTACTATCGCGTTCATTGCCGATCTTTTGCTGGGCGACCCTGAAGGCTACCCCCACCCGGTAAGAGGCATCGCACGTCTGGCTTATGGAATGGAAAGACTGTCCCGAAAGTTTTTTTCTAACCTCAAACTGGCAGGCATAATCACCACAATTGCCGTTGCAGGCAGTTCCTTTTTAATAGTAGTGATGATAACTCAAGGGTTGAGCTACATTCATCCATGGCTGGGTTTGGCTGGCTCGATCTTTTTTATTTATACCTCCCTATCCGTTCGAAGCCTCTTTGATGAGAGCCAACCTGTCTTGCAATACCTAAAGGAAGCTGATCTCATCAAGGCCCGTGCAAGCTTGTCGAATATTGTCGGCCGCGACACCATCAATCTAAAAGAAAATGAAATTGTAAGAGCTACTGTGGAAACAGTTGCCGAGAGTACCGTTGATGGAATCATCGCTCCCTTATTTTTTGCTGTATTGGGAGGAGCCCCATTGGCAATAGCCTACAAAGCCATCAACACCATGGATTCATTATTTGGATACAAGAATGAAGCCTACCGAGACTTTGGTTGGGCTTCTGCCCGCCTGGATGATCTGGCAAACTGGCTTCCTGCAAGATTGGCATTGCCCGTCATCGCTCTTGGCGCAGAGGTTTGTGGGTTGAGCGGCAAAAATTCTCTAACAATAGCAATTCGGGACGGCTCCAAACATCCCAGTCCCAATTCCGGCTTTCCCGAGGCCGCTATGGCAGGGGCTCTTGGAGTCCGCCTTGGAGGAAGCAGTTCCTATTCGGGAGAATTAAACCAAAAACCATTTATTGGAGATGATTTGCGAGAATTGAAATTTTCCGACATCACCCACAGTCATAAAATCATGTTTACAGCATCCTTATTCGTATTGGCTGGGATGATTGCTTTCGAAATAATTAACCACTTTTTTTAGCAGTCTTTATCTGATGTCATTCAAAAATACAGGCAAAAACTTATTACCCATTCCAATGGGAATTTCTGCGGCCGTTCATGCTCTTTTAATGGTTTGCCTGATGTTCCTGTCAGGGGGAAAAACCGTTTCAAAGCCTGAAACTCCGCCCATAAAAATCGCGAATATTCTCCTGGAACAGGAAAAGGCGGCCACCCATCCAAAAGTCACGAAACCTGAGAAAGGGGACTCCCAGCCATTAAAAAAATCAAAGCCCTTTCAGCCGACTCCCCACCATGCCAGCTCTGTTTCCAGGATAACTCCGTTACCCGTCAAACCCAGTACTCCAGAAACTGGCAACATCCATACCGATTTACAAATGCCAACGGCCACTATGGTATCCAACTCATTACCATCTGTTTCAGGGAGTCACGGCCACAAACCCCGTTTGGCAGGTTATTCACCCGCGCAATCTACACCCACCCATGCGGTTCAGCCATCGCTATCCACCTCAACACATAAAGTCAGATTTGCTAAAAC
>PCTK01000192.1:0-1116 GCA_002786505.1 Nitrospinae bacterium CG22_combo_CG10-13_8_21_14_all_47_10
ATAGTTATCTATATATTTCAATATTTGAATTGGGGGATTTATGAGGCGATACGTGTGGGGAGTGACGGGATTGGTTTTATTTTTTACCATGGCTTTTTCATCCTTCACGGTTGCGGGTCCCGGAATGCGTATCACGATTGCCGGGTCGACCACGGTCTTACCGGTGGCTTCACGGTCCGCGCAAAAGTTTATGGAGTCATCATCCATCCGGATTCTGGTCAATGCCGGGGGTTCGGGGGTGGGCATTCACTCTGTGGCTGGGGGTCGGGTAGATATTGGTATGGCCTCGCGTGAAGTTTCCCCCGATGAGAGCAAACGATTCGAAAAAAATAACCTCAAAATTCATCCGGTAGGAATTGATGCAGTGGCCTGCGCGATCTCTTCCGAAGTTTATGACGCTGGGGTTCGGCAATTAACACCCCAGGAGATTGCCGACATATATTTGGGAAAAATTCGCAACTGGAAAGAGGTCAAAGGGCCGGATCGGCAAATTGTAGTTGTCGATAAGGAACGGCATCGGGGAACCCGCCATGTGTTCATGCAATACATATTTGGCAATGCCCTGCAAAGGACACCTGGCGCACTTCTGGTCACCGGATCAAATAATGAGGAGCAGGCCAAGATTGCGCAAAGTGACTCGGCTATTGGCATGCTGTCCTTTGCCTGGCTCAATGATGACGTGAAAGCAGTGGCGCTGGTGGATCGCGGAAAAGAAATCTTGCCGACATGGGAAATGGTCCGGCAGGGGAGCTATCCCATTGTCCGAAAGTTGAATTTCATAACGGCTGGGGAGCCGGAAAATGAAGTCAAAGCTTTTATAGATTTTGTCAAAGGGCCGGAAGGGCAGAAAATCGTCGAGGAGAGCGGTTACATACCTCTTGGAAGTTCCCAACCATGAAGGCTGATTTTCGCCGAGGCGGCGCCTGGTTTGCCGAGCCATTGGTTTGGGTTTTTGCCGGAATGAATTTTATTTTTCTTGGTTGCGCTGTAGGTCTCGGCATTTTTCTGGTGGTGGAGTCGGTTCCGGTTCTGCGCGCGGAAGGGTTGGGCTTCTGGTCGGGGGAAAACTGGTGGGAGAGGTTTGGCGCCTTGCCTATGATTTGTGGTTCCCTGATC
>PCTK01000192.1:1125-1947 GCA_002786505.1 Nitrospinae bacterium CG22_combo_CG10-13_8_21_14_all_47_10
CTGGCGGTCTTTCTGGTATTGCCGGTAGCCCTTTCCGGCGCCTTGTTCACTTCTGAATTTTTACCTCCCTCTTTTCGCAGAAGGGTAAAAGGAATCATGGAATTGCTGGCTGGCGTGCCAGGCATTATTTATGGCCTGCTTGGGGTATCCTTTTTGACCACCGGGATCAAGCATGCTTTTAACCTGCTTGATGGCAATACCCTCTTCACGGCAGGTGTCCTGTTGGCAATCATGATTTTGCCAATGGTTCTGACTTTGTCGGAAGACGCGCTCCATTCGGTGCCTTCTGAGTTTCGTGAAGCCGCTGAAAGCCTGGGGCTCACTAAATTGCAAACCGCCTTACGGGTGGTTTTGCCCCAGTCTCTGCCGGGCATTGTCGGAGCGGTTCTGCTGGGGACAGGCCGGGCCATGGGGGAAACGGTTGCGGTTCTGCTGGTGGTTGGTAGTCTTGACCGGGTGCCCGGATTCAACCTGTTTGTTTCGGGGCAAACCATTCCTTCCAAACTGGGCCGGGAAGCGGCGGAAGCCCTGGGCAGTGGACTGCACTGGAGCGCGCTGATGGGTCTGGGTTTGACCTTGTTTTTATTGGTGGCGGTTTTAACATTTTCAGGAAACCTTTTTTTCAGGCGGAGCCGCCAGTGAATGCGATAACGGCGGAGAAAAGTGTGCTGGCATTTATTGGGTGCGTCACATTTTTAATTGTAGCCCTGTTGTTTTTAATTCTGGGCATCATGTTTTTGAAAGGATTGCCCTCCCTGCATGGCGGGTTCCTGTTTGAGGAGTCGAAAGATTTTGGGCGCGCGGGGGGTGTTTTTTACCAGT
>PCTK01000192.1:2019-6118 GCA_002786505.1 Nitrospinae bacterium CG22_combo_CG10-13_8_21_14_all_47_10
TCCAGACGGAGTACCTGCGTGCTGAAAAATTTAAAACTTTTTTAACGCAGTTGACCTACATTCTCAATGCCACGCCGACGATTTTGTTTGGGTTGGTGGGTTATCTGTTTTTTGGGGTCTATATGGATACAGGGGTGTCATGGGTGACCGGCTCGTTAATTCTGGCGGTGATGATTCTTCCGACCTTGCAAGTGAGCATCCGTGAGGCGGTGGAAACCCTGCCGGAAAAATACCGTGAGGCGGGGATGGCGTTGGGTCTTTCCAGGGCAACTCAAATTTGGCGCATCATCCTGCCGCAGAGTTTTTATGGACTGGTGACGGGGGTTTTATTGGGCCTGGCCCGGGCGGCGGGAGAAACAGCGGCGATTATGTTTACCGCCACCACCTTTTCCGGCATTCAATTTCCGCAATCGTTTTCTGATCCGGTTCCCACCTTGCAGACCCATATTCTTGTCCTGGCCCAGGAAGCGGCAAACCCGGAATCTATTGCCCAGGCCTGGGGCGCCGGCCTGGTATTGCTGGGGTTGGTGTTCCTGTTGACGCTGGCGGCATGGTCCTTCAGGACCCGGTTGGTGATGGAGTCGGAACTATGATTCAATTCAGAAATTTTACCGCCGCTTTTGGTGAAAGGAAAATTCTTCACGAACTAACCCTCAACCTGCCGGCAAACTCCATCACCGCCGTTATTGGGGCATCCGGATCGGGGAAAACCACCCTTCTGCGCGTTCTTTGCCGGATGAATGACCGCATTGAAAATTTTCGTGTTGAGGGAACTGTTCTTGTTGATGGGGTTGATATTTACCGCCCTGATATGGATGCCTATGCACTGAGAAGAAAGGTCGGCATGGTGTTTCAAAAGCCCTGTGTGTTTCCAAAAAGTATTTTTGACAATGTTGTGTTTGGTGTCGGGCGGAAAATACCTAAAAAGGAACACGCAAACCTGGCCGAGCAAGTATTGCGTGAAGTGTTTCTCTGGGAGGAAGTCAAAGACCGGCTCGGAGAAAAAGCCACCACACTTTCCCAGGGCCAGCAACAAAGGCTCACTTTGGCCCGCACGCTGGCAGTTGGTCCGGAGGTCTTGTTGATGGACGAGCCAACTTCATCCCTGGACCCCAAATCGACCGCGGCGGTTGAAAAGCTGGTTCAATCCCTAAAGAAAAGGCATACCATATTGTGGGTCACGCACCAGCACGAGCAGGCTCAATCTATTGCCGACCGGGTTCTGGCTATTGAGAAAGGCCAGATTCTTTCCTTGAATAATCCGAGAGGCCAATTGCCTTTAGCCTCTGCCAGCCACCCTGAATAAAACCCTGCCTTTTTAATCAGCACCCTTTATAATTGTACTATCAGCTTTTTTTATGAGGCGAGGTTTGGGCAAAAAGAATATCAAAAAGAAACAGAACCTTTCGTTCTTCAACGGGGGGGCTAAGGGACTTTCCACGCTGGGGGAAAAACTCAAGAACAGCAATCCCGATTTGGTGGAACGGTTTGAAGCCATTCAGGGCATTGAACTGACAGTGCCAAGGTTGGTGCAGGTTATCGAAGATCTCCTGCCTTACCCCTGGGATGATGTTGAATTATTTGAGGAGGCCATCAAACTCACGGCCCAGGGATTTTATGCGGAAGCGGTTGAGGTTTGCGGTGATGTGTTGCGCCTTAACCCCACGGCCTATCCGGTCTACCACCTGCTGGGCCACATTTTTGGCGCGATGGGAAATCACCGGGAAGAAATTGAGCATTACCGCAAGGCCGTCCGGCTCAAGCCCAATTACCCGCAAATTTATTTTGATTTGGCGACAGCGTACTGGATTTCCGGCAAGGAAAAAAAATCTTTCAAAGCATTGAAAAAAACCATACCGATGGCATCGGATTTTGCAGTGGCGGATTATTGGCTGACGTTTATCTTTGACAGATTGGGAAGAAATCGGGATATCTATCAGGTTTCTGAAGAAGATGGGCTGGTGCCGACTGAAACCTTTGCGCAGATTTGCGGGCTTCTTGGGTCCGCGTTTTTGGAATACGGGCAGAGCACATCGGCACGTCATGCTTTTAAAAAGGCGGTGAGGGTGTGTCCGGGGTTTGCGGAGGGCTATTACCAGTTAGGCATGCTACACCTTAAAAAACTGCGGAACCCTAAACGGGCCGAAAAATATCTTGAAACTGCTGAGCAACTTTATATCCGCAGGAATGATTTTCAGAGGGCCGCTTTGGCGCATCAGCTATACCGGCCCAAGGGGGAGGTGCACGATAAGAACAAGGCTTCGGAAGAATGGTTGAAAGAGGGGTTACGCCTCCAGGGGTTGGGCCGATACCAGGGAGCAGTGGATGCCTATCGAATGGCTCAGGGTTTTAAGCCTGAATTTCTCGATGCTTTTTATAATATGGGGGTGGCTTATGGCTGTATGGAGGAAAATGGCATTGACGCTTTGCATAAGGCGGTATGGGTTTTCAAAAAGTCTATAGACATAAACCCTGAATTTATTCATGCCTATACGGCTCTGGGCGCGTCTTATATCAAACAGGGTGATTTGCAACTGGCCATTCAGGTTCTGAACCGGGCAGTGGGTGTCGACCCTGAGGACTCAAATGTTTATTATTATCTGGGCATTGCCTGCCGCATGGACGGGCAGTTTGCCCAAGCGGCTGATTATATGAGACAGGCTGTAACTCTTAAACCCGACTCGGTTCAGGTGCAATTTTATTTCGGTTTGTCCCTCATGGATTTGAAGTTGTTTGATGAAGCCTGCGCGGCATTTCGGGAAGTGGTGCGGATTAAACCTGATTTCGCGGAGGGGCATTTAGTGTTGGGGAAATTATATCGTCAAAATTTAGCGGACCTTGACAAGTCGCTCCATCATTTAAAAAAGGCTGAAAAACTTTTTGTGAAAGTGGAGGATTATCAGCGGGTTGGGCAGATTCGCCAGCTTCTCAGCCGTCGTTCCGCATGATCGTTCCTTATGTTTGAAAATAATTTCAGGGTAAAAACCTGTTCCCTTCTGGCCGGAGTTTTATTTTTTGCTCTGGCTGATACCAATGCGGGCTCTTCCCCCGGGGCCGGGTTGAAAAACCTGACTGCCGATGAAATGGCCTCGCTGGCCCTCAAAGATTCCATGTACTACCATTTTGATGAGTGGTTCACACGTTTTCAGGGAGAAATCAATCGTCTGGAATCCGCGGTGCCCTCTCTGGAAAACCGGGTGGAACTGATGAAGTTCCACTTCAATTACGCTGGTTTGCTGGGCGAACTTTGCCACACGCTGGCTTTCACCAGCAAATATCAGGATGAAAAAATAGCTGAAAAATTTTTGTATCACAGCAGAATTGTGAAGGATCTGGCTCATGATGTTCTGGATAATGCTTCTGTGGCACCCGATCAGGAAGCGCAAGCGAATTTATTCCTGGGGGCGGCGGAGGGTTATATTGGTATCTTCGAATATGGCCAGGGCAACCTGATCAAGGCCCTGATCAATGGGTTTCAAGCCGACAACCACCTTGAAAAGGCTCTTCTTCTAAACCCAAAACTTGTTGATGCCTATTTCGGTTTGGGAATGTATCGTTATGGCAACAGCCGCCTCGGAGGCTTTGGCAACCTGATAATGCAGGGCGGAAAAGACCATCGCCTCGTTGGCCTGAATCATATCGAACATGCCATTTTAAATGGGGGCGCATCGCAACCGCTGGCATTAAAAACCCTGGCATGGTTTTATATTTCTGAACAAATCAATCCGGCCAACAAAGACCTACCCCCTGAAAATCCTTTGTCACGGAAAAAAACCCGGCAAAATGCCATCGGACTGTTGATTGATTTGGAAAACCGCTATTTCAAACAACCAGTGCCCCATGCACATTTTCAAGGCAATAAGGAACTGGCTATCATGAAAGCGCTTCAGTTTGTATTGGATAAGGATTATGCCAGGGCCGGTATGGAATTTAAAAAAGTTCTGCAAATTATCGACCACTTGCAGAACCGGGGATTTCGAATCAACCCGCAACTTACAAATTCCGTGGAGGCGGGCATCGACTTTTGCGCGTTGATGTTATTGCAGGCAACTGAAGAGGAAGAAAAACGCTCGGCCTGTATGAAGGTGAATGAGCAGAT
>PCTK01000192.1:6135-13438 GCA_002786505.1 Nitrospinae bacterium CG22_combo_CG10-13_8_21_14_all_47_10
GAGGCTCTATGGTCGAATACGATTCTAAAAAAATCCGCCGGGAGCTTCATGCGGTATTCGCGGAAGCCCTGAATCAAAAGGCTGAAAAAATGAATTGTGGGCAAGGGTAAACGGATAACGGGCGAAAAATTTTTGCAGTGTAACGGAATGCCGGATAATTTTGTCTGGAGTCAGGAAGGTTTTACCGGGTGCAGGACCAGGGAGGCGGAGTTGATGCAATAACGAAGTCCGGTAGGTGCCGGGCCGTCTTCGAAAACATGGCCGAGATGGCAATCGCATTTACTGCACAACACTTCTGTTCTGCGCATAAAAAAAAGCGTGTCCTGTTTGGTGGCGATACTTTCTGGGCTGAGAGGCTCATAATAACTCGGCCAGCCGGTGCCGGAATCAAATTTGGCGATTGAGGAAAAAAGGGGTGTATTGCAACAGGCGCAATGGTAGTTGCCCCGCTCATGGCAGTCCCAGTATTTGCCAGAGAAGGCCCGCTCGGTGCCGTGCTTCCGGCATATCTCAAATTGTTCTTCGGTCAGGATTTCCCGCCACTCGTTTTCGGATTTAGTTATTTTCTCCGGCAAGGTTGTCACCCTTTAAATATTGTGGTCAGCTTTTATCCGCGATCCATTTTTTAATTTTTTCTTTTGTTTCAGGATTCATGTGGGTGTCTTCGAGAATTTTGGCTTCATCTTTTCCCAGCGACCGGGCTATCCTGCAAATAATATCCAACTGTTTATTATATATTCCACAAAGCCCACATATTGCAAGGTGCATTTTAAGCCGGATCCTGCTACAAAAAGGAAGAGGATGATCCTGGCTTTCTGAGATAAGCGGATAGACATCCTGACAGGTCATTTTAAGTGCTTTCATCATTCCTTCAAACATAATTCCTCATCGCTATTTCGTGTTGAGCCAGTTCGACTCCATGCACAACTTGAGCTGGTTTCTGGCCCGGTGCAGGATAACCCATAGGTTGGTCGGTTTAATGTTGAATTCTTTACAGATTTCGTCGGATGCCATCCCTTCTATTTCCTTTAATACAAATAACTTGTGAGATTTTTCCGGCAACCCTTGCAGGCATGCCGCCAGAACCTGGGAAAGCTGGTTGTTTTCCGCGGCTCTTTCAGGGTCCATGTTCCAGTTTACCGGCTTGGGGTCCATGTGCCCGGCGGAATCAAAATGAATCCGGTCTGCTTCTTCTGAATTCAGGTCGAGGGAAATATTTTTTTTGGAATTTCTAAAATAATCCATGGTTTTATGTTTCAGGATTCCAAACAACCAGGTTTTCTCCGATGATTTTCCGGCAAAAGTGTGTTGCGATTTTAACCCGGCAAAAAACGTGGCCTGAACCAGTTCCTCCGCCGCCTCCGCGTCTTTAACCCGGACAAGGGCAAAGCGGTACATCATATCTGCATAACGCTCTACCCATTGTTGCGGTTCTAAAGTCTCTTCGCTCATAATTCTCCGTGGTCTGGATTAGACTTGAACGTGATAGAAGGAGCCCATATACTTGGTTCCATGGAAAAGCCATCGACAGATCCAGGGGAATGCGCCAGAATTCTGAAAGCACTGGGGGACGAAACTCGCTTGAAAATTGTCCAGCTACTGCTTGAAGGGGAAAAGAGTGTTTCTGAAATTGTCCGATCATTATCCATGGGGCAACCTCAAGCCTCCCATCATCTATCCATATTAAGAACTTCGGGCCTGGTCGGAACCCGAAGAGAAGGCAACAAGGTTATCAATTTTATCCACCCTGGTAAATATTTTTTAAATAAAAAAGAGACCGGGTTGGATCTTGGTTGTTGCTCCGTCAACTTCGACACCCCTCGAGGCGGAGCCTGCTAGCAATGGCCTTTTTGACAGAATATTAAAAACAACGCCATTCGTCGTCGCTATTGCTCCTCACGACGATGGGTCATGCAAAGGTGTCCTCTGCTAAGGGGTTGTACGCTGGCCTGCGAGCCGCTCTTTGATTCCTACCTCATAAAATTGTTTCACAAACGATTTGATCAGTTTGAGCGGGTTGAAAGAAATATCTATGGGGTAAGCCTGTTTGAAATTCTCTACGGAGAGAGACCTGTAATCCGCGATGCCTGAAATTTCCATTTCTTCCAAATGATACTGACCGAATTGTTTGAGCCTTGCGGCTTCCAGCGCGTAAACTTTTTCCAACGGTATATTTAACAAGTCGGCAAAAACCCGGTCGAGGGCGGTCATGTCTTTTGATGCGCCCATTACTCCAAGGGGGTAGGGGGTTCCATTGATCGGGCCTTGACCTTGCATTGCCTGAATACCGTCAACGATGGTCAGGCAGGGATTCACATGTCGGGCAATATCTATCAGCATTTTTCCGAACTTGAGTTTGTCATTTTTAACCAGACAATGCAGAGCCGGTTTGCGTTTGCCGATTACCAGGCCAAAAAGATTTTTTATACCCAGTGTCATCGTCATTTGGCAATGTGATTTCACCTTGGGCAGATTAATGATTTGGTCATAGTGTTGCAGGCAACCGGCCACTTTCAGATGCGGAACCTGTTCCGTATTTTCAAACGGGACGGGATCCGTCAAGGGCAGTATCCTGACGCCATATTTTTTTTCCAGAAAACCATACCCTGCCTTGTCCGCCACTGCCGACAAACTGCCCAGAGCGGGACTGTCGCTGATAACGATTTCGCGGACCGCCATATCCTTGAGAACCCGGCACATGGCTTCCACCACTACAGGGTGGGTGGTGACACAGCGTTCGGGCGTGAACCCGCGTAGAAGATTGGGTTTCAAAAGAACCTTCTGGCCTGGACCAAACAAGGAATTTTGGGGATCCAGAACATTCAGCGAGTCCCGGACAAACAGTTCCACGCCATTCAGCGAGTAGTTATCCAATTTTTGTAAATGAACTTTTGATTTCATCAAAACTTATTTCAAGTTTCAGGCCCTATAGCTTTTTGGGAAACCTGTTAGAGTGGATAAAGCGCCTTATAGATGCCCAGGTTCCTCAGTACATGTTTAACGTAACGGCGGGTTTCAGGGTAGGGGATGGATTCTATGAATACATCCTGGTCGCTGAAATGCCCGAACCGTTTCAACCATTTTTTCAGAACATGAGGCCCGGCATTGTATGAAATCAGGATATGCGTTCCGTTCTTGCCGAACCTTTTGTTCAATTGGCTGACATATTTCACCCCCAGCCGGATATTCATGTCGGGATCAAAGAGGGCCTCCGTTTCAAAAGGCTTTTTCAATATGGTGTTTGGGTAAAGCCTTTTCCCTGTCGCGGGCATGATCTGCATGAGACCACGCGCACCGGCTGGGGAAAGAGCCTGGCTGTCAAAAAGGCTTTCCTGGCGGATAATGCCGTTTACAAAAAAGGGATCGACCTCACGCGACTTGGCATAGCCCAGAATTGCTTCTTTGTAAGCAAGAGGAAAAAACAGCTTCCAGAATTTTGCTGAAAGATCTTTCTCCTTCTGCTTGGTGGTGAAGTCTTTATATAAATGTAAAAGTCGAAGCGATTCTGCATAGCCCTGCGCTTGATGATAAAGCTGTGAAAGCCACAAAACTCCGGTCAGGTTTTTCTGGACCGTTTTCTGCAATTCATCAATTTCGTCGCACGCTTCCCGCGTCAATCCAAGCTGGATGAGTTCATTGGCCCGGTTGTGGTGAAACTTTTCATGTGCGCTGAGCGGCCGCCCCAATTGTGCGTTTTCTTCCTCCGCGGGGGGTGCTTGATTTTCAAGGGACGTTGTCGGCTTTTCACCCAAGGTCAAAAGCCGTTCTTTTGCCCGGATGCCGTGAAACGTGTAGGGGTAGAGTTCTGCCACCTGGGCGTACAGATCACGCGCTTCATCTTTTTTGTCCAGCTTCTCTGCGGACTTGGCGCTCCAGTACAGGTTGTACTCGATAAACGATTTGTCGGGAAATCGGTGGGCCGCTTCCTGGAATTGGTTGAAGGCCTGCTCGAATTTTCCCTCAAGATAATGGACCCACCCCATCCGCCACCCGGCCCACTGGGCATAATCATCATCCGGTTGTTTTTCCAAGGCGATTTTGTAGTTTTTTAATGCTTCGGGAAAGTTTTTGTTTTCTTCATAAATCTTTCCGATAAAAAATTGTGCTTTCACTGCCAATTCTGAGGAGGGTGTCTCTTGAATGGCCTTCTGAAAATATTCAGCCCCCGCCATGGGCTTACCCAGGTTCCAAAGGTTTCTGCCGATGTCGAATTTGGCGTTTTGTACCTTGGCATGATGGGGATAAAGTTTCAAAAATTGTTGTAAAACCTCGTTGGCTTTTTTGCGATCCCTGAGCCCTCCATGCGCCTGGGCCAGGAAAAAATAAAATCGTCCCGGCAGAGGGTTGGTTTCCTTTTGGAGTTCCTGAATTTCCTGAATGGCTTCTTCATAGCGCACGTTTTCAAACAACCCCTGAATGCGGTCGCCATGCTCCTCCAAAGTAAGAGGAACTACTTTGACCGTATTCAAAGCTGACAGGCGCTTGAGTGCCGTTTCAGCCTCAAGGGTGAGCTCATGGTTGGGATACTGGATGTGAAGTCGGCGAAAGTTCAAATAAGCTTCTGTTTGCTTTCCCGATTGTTCTTGGGTCTTGGCCAGTTTGAAAATCAGGTCGGGGAGGAACTCCTTAAATTTCTGGTGGCTGAAATCCTGGTCGATAGACTGGATGGTTTCCTCCAGCGTTTTCATTCCCGCCTCCTTGTCCTGCAATTGAATTTGGGCATCGGCCAGAATGAGTTGGAGTTTGGCATAGAGCAATGTGTTGGGAATGCGTTGAAGGAGTTTCAGAACATTATCCCGAACTTTTTCAGGCTGGTCGGCCTGCGCCTGGATTAAATGGAAGCGGATATAATCTTCCACCTCTGTATAATTCTTGCTCAACGGTTCGAGAAGCTTTATAGCCTCTTCCGGTTTCCCCTGTTCCATATGAATGAGAGCGAGTAAAAACCGGCTACGTTTAGCTTCTATTGAATCGGGTAACTGGTTTTGCAGGGCCAGAAGGCTGTTTTTGGCTTTGCCCCATTCTTTTTTCTGGAAAAGTTTTTTAGCTTCGTCGTAGCTGGCGGTTTCGCCTGTCTGCGCGAAGCTCAGGAAAATGGCCAGAAAGCAGACTGCGACTTTTGGTAAAAGCGAGAGTAGTTTATCCGCCAGAGTTTGGGGGCTGTCGTTGGCAGTTACCGGCAGGTTGTCGGCGTTGTTCATTTTTCTGAACCAGGTCAACTGCCGTTTGGCGTAATGCCGGGTTTCTCTTTTAATTTCATAGATGGCACGGTCCAAATCCAAATTGCCTTGATGATATTGAATCATTTGTGCATAACCGATGCTTTTGCAGGGTTTCAGTTCCGGGCTGTAGCCACGGTCCAGAATATCTTTGACTTCCTGTGCCAGGCCGTCCGCTACCATTTTATCCACCCTTTGGTCGATTTGGCAATACAACTCGGCCCGGTCCCTCTCCAGAATGAAGGTATGGATGGGGAATCGGCTTGCCACGGGAGAGTCGTCTTCATGGAATTCGGAAAAACGTTTGCCGGTATCCAGATAAACTCCTAAAGCACGTTCAATACGCAAGCCGTCAGTTTCAGAAATTTTGGCGGCATATTCGGGGTCCACGCGCTGAAGTTCCTGATAAACTTTTTCGACGCCCAGATCACGAATGTCTTGCCGGATTTTTTCCCGGATTTCAGGAGAAGCGCCTTCGGCGCAATCGTAATCTTCGGTCAGGACTTTTATATAGAGTCCGGTTCCGCCAACCAGTACAGGAATTTTATCACGGTTTATAAGTTCACCAATGATTTCCAAAGCCCTTGTTTTAAAGTCGAAGGCGTTAAATGTTTCGTCCGGTTCCAGAATATCGATCAAATGATGGGGAATCTCTTCCCTCACTGCCAGCGAGGGTTTCGCGGTGCCGATGTCGAAATATTTATAAACCTGCAACGAGTCGGCACTGATGATTTCCGTATCCAGCCTCCGGGCCAGGGCCAGAGCTGTTTCACTTTTCCCCGAACCCGTTGGGCCGGTTAATATAATTAAAGGAAGCATAGATTCCATTCATCTCATTAGAATAAGTACCGTCACCATTATAGACCGCCAGCGGCGGGGCGACGCTAAAATCAGATCTTTTTTCTTTCAAGGCAGAAACCAGAACGATTTTTGCCGGTGCCTGATAATTGCCATGAACAAAGCGCGCCTGATTGGGGTATAAACTACGGCATTCCAGTTCCCGCATGAGTTCGCCCAGCCGCTCAGGGGGATAGGCCAGGCTGATCAGGCCGCCTTTTTTTAGCAGAGGGGCAGATTTGTCCAGCAGGGAACCCATGCTGAGAGACAGTTCATGCCGGGCCACGGCTTTCCCTGAATCGGGGTTGATCCGCCCTGTCTGTATTTTCCGGTAAGGCGGATTGGAAACAATGTGGTCGAAGGACTCCGGTTTCAGGTTTTCCGCTTCCTTTAGAAAGTCACCTTGAATGAGGGAAATTTGTTTTTCCATGCCATTCTGGAGAATATTTTTTTCAGCCTGCGTGCCATCCTGAATCTCAATAGCGGTTACCTTGAGGGTCGGTTCCCGTTGAATCAGCAAGAGGGGAATGATGCCGCAACCGGTGCCGATATCCAACACCGACTGGTTTGGAAACAAGGGCATGAAATCAGCCAGCAGGAATGGTTCGATGGAGTAGCGGTAGCCGGTACTGTTCTGGTCAATAAGCAGTTCGGTGTTGTTCACGATGGTGTCGCCAGGTAACGGTGCAGGTTTTCTATTAAAGTTTAACCCATAGCAGAAAGAGGAACAACCTTTTGTGCCGCTGAACTATTTGTTTGTTAAGCGTTAATTGCTATACTAAAAGCCGGTTTCCATATCCATGGAGCAGGGGTTTTAAACCTCAATGGTTTTATAAGGAGAACGGATGGACTTTTTAACGATGGAGCAGGTTTGGGCGATAGCGATGTTTTTTCTGGGTAGTTTCATCCTCAGCACTTGCAGTAAATGGGAAAGGGACGAACAGGCTATTTTGAAGGACCCGCGCAATCGTTACGGCCGCAGAAAGTCGGACATCGTCAAACCCAAATCCCTGCGCGGGACGATCATGACCCTGGCGGGCACCCTCCTGTGCCTCAGCGGGATGATCCTCTTTCTGCTCCATGTTTAACCCGCATATTGCATGAGAGGTTGTAAATCACCCCAGCCCCTCTTTGAAAAAGAGGGGTCCATTGAAGCTCCCCCTTCTGCGAAGGGGGTCGGGGGGATTTGGTTTCCCTGTTTTTGAACAGGAAGGTAATTTTTTCAAAAACACATTTTGTAATTCAAA
>PCTK01000167.1 GCA_002786505.1 Nitrospinae bacterium CG22_combo_CG10-13_8_21_14_all_47_10
GGCCCTGAGTATGATCCCTTCATAAATAATTTCCGTGGAATAAAAGGCGAATCCTGCAAAGGCTAGAAAACCAACGCGGGCCCCAAACAGTTTTTTACCGATCAAAAAAATTAAAACCGCGCCCAAGGCCCCCAGCGTAAACTGCAAACCGTAGACCACGTAAAAATTTCTACCAAAAAGAAAATAGATACTACCCAGAAAATATTTATAAAGAGGGGAATAGCTGTTATTGGGCGACCGGGCCAACCCATCGCCACCGGCGAAACTCAATGCCCCGAGGTCAAAATTAGAATGATCGTATACAGGAAGAATGGTATCAAAATAGGGAAGCTGGGCGAGTTCGACCAAATAGATGCCACGAACAGCCAAAGCGATCAGGAAAAGTCCTGAGAGAACTAATAAAGGTCGAGCTTTTTCCATAATTTAAGAAATTAAACCTGTTGGGAAATCACCAAACACTTAAAGACCCTGGTAATGGATGACTTTTGCCCGCAACTTCTAAGATAATCGGACGGTCACCCCTTCCACTTCATTGAGAACAATTTCTTCCTTTTCGTCCCTTAATTTTTGACGAATGGTGGGAAGCATCTCCGGCCCTGAAAGTTCACCCAGAGCCCAGACCACGTGTGCGCGGATCAACGGTTCTTCATCATCCAGTGCCTTGACCAGAACGGGAATAGCCTGCCGGTTGCCTGAATTGCCCAGGGCAACGGCAACATTCCTGAGCAGACCCCTGCGCTTGATCCGTTTGATCGGGCTACCCTTGAACATCTTGCTAAACGTTTCGCCGCTGATTTGAATCAAATCTATCAAGTTGAATGCATCCTGCTTCCGCTGAAAGTCCGGTTCAGCGGTTTTGACCGCATAAGAATTCCACGGGCAAACAATCTGGCAATCATCGCAACCATAAATTCTGTTGCCGATGGCCTTTCTAAACTCAACGGGTATGACCCCCTTCAACTCAATAGTGAGATAGGAAATACAACGTTTAGAATCCAACACGTAAGGGGCGATGATGGCAGTTGTCGGGCAGATATCAATACAACTTTTGCAGGTGCCGCAATGGTCATCAGCAGGCTGGGAGTGAGGGAAGGCCACATCAGTCAGAATCTCAGAAAGGAAATACCAGGACCCCGCACCCTGAGTTAGAAGATTTGTATGCTTGCCAATCCAGCCCAGGCCTGCCTGTTGGGCCAGAGGCTTTTCAAGAATAGGTCCCGTATCCACATAAATCCGGGTTCTGCACCCCTGAAACTCTTTCTGAAACTTTTCTTCCATCTTCCGCAAACGCGGCGTGATAGTATCATGATAATCCTTGTTCAAAGCATAAATGGAAATATCCGCAATATCACGATGCTCGACATAACTCATATCCTTTTCCATTGTGTAGTAGTTGGTGCGAAAACATAGAATGCTTTGCACCCCTTCCAGGACAAGATCAGGGTTTTTTCGCTTCTCTTCGCCGCGTCGGATATAAGCCATTTCACCGTCGTAACCCGCATCCAGCCATTCTCCAAGTTTCTCCCCCGCCGCGCCTAATTGGGGTCTGGCCACTCCAAATCCGTCAAACCCCAAACTTTCGGCAAACGATTTCAGGTCTGCCAGCTTCTTTTTATTTTCAACAGAATTCATAGGCGAAGTTGATTCAATTCAGGGATTCTGATACTCTCAAAATCACTGACAGAACATATTTTCAAACTGAAAATGATGTTGGAGTCTCTTGATATTTCCATCAAAAACTCCGAAAATTTTGAAACGGAAAATTCCTTATGGTGAATAAAACGGGTTATGCATCCGATCCATTTTATCTTAGGCATGAAACGGAACCGCATCCCGAAAACCCAGGCCGCCTAATAGCCATCCAGAGTCGGCTGGAGGCCTCTGAATTTTACAACAACCTCATTCCAATACAACCCCGCAAGGCCACTCCGGAAGAAATCGCCAGGGTGCATGACGCGGGCTATGTGGCAAGCGTTGAGCAGAACTGCATTAACGAGGTGCGCCATTTGGATGCAGACACGGTAATATCTCACGACTCCTACAATGCCGCGTTATTGAGTGCTGGGGCGGGACTAACTGCCATCGACAAAATCATTGATGGCAGTATCGACAACGCATTTTGCGCGGTACGACCGCCGGGCCATCATGCCGAACAGGACCGCGCTATGGGTTTCTGCCTGTTCAACAATGTGGCAATTGCCGCCCGATACGCGCAAAAGGTAAAAGGGTTAAACAAAATTTTCATTTTTGATTGGGATGTCCATCATGGCAATGGCACTCAGCACTCGTTTTATAGCGACTCCTCTATCTATTATTGTAGCACCCATCAATATCCTTTTTATCCCGGTACTGGCGCAGAGGGAGAAACAGGCACCGGTGATGGGTTGGGCACCACATTAAACCTGCCAATGGATGCTTATTCGGAGGATGAGGACTATCTATCCGCCGTGGAAAATAAACTGATCCCGGAAATCCAACGTTATAAACCCGACCTGATTATTATTTCAGCCGGATTTGATGCCCATCAGAATGATCCCCTCGCCCAAATTCAGCTGACTACCGACTGCTTTGGGGAGATGACCAAATTATTGATGGGAGTCGCCAGGGATGTTTGCGGTGGACGACTACTCTCCATGCTGGAAGGCGGCTATGACTATGACGCGTTGAGCGACTCGGTTCGACTTCACATGCAAAACTTATTAACCTTTGATCAAGTGATCTGATATATGCTTCAACAACATATTCGCAACTTTACAGATAAGGTCATCGAGGCACTCAATGTGGGTTCGATGGAAATGATCAACCTGCATCAGGACATGTTGACTCCGGATTTTGTTTTACTCGGCCTGCTGGCGCAGGAAGATTCCTTGATCGTAAAAATCCTTGAATCCGCCTACCCTGACGACCAGGAGCTTTCCCAAAAAATTATTGAACAAATTTATTCCCTGCAAAAAGGCCAACCGAAGTTTCGCGGCCCTGTCATCGGGCATATTCAGATTCCAAAAGAAACAGAAGCTTTATTTCAGGCCGCTCAGGACCAGGCAAAAAAACTGGGCGACAAATTTATTGGGCTCGAAGCTTTATTCCTGTCCTTCTTTGACAAAAACATGGGCAATATGTCTGCCCTGCTCAATGAAGTGGGAATCACTTACGATAAGGTCAAAAGTGAAATTGATTCCATGCGGGGCGGCCGGACAATCACCGAAAAAGATGCCGAAGGGAAATCCGATATCCTGGAACAATTCACCACCGACCTGACCGATTTGGCGCGCAAAGGGGCCTTGGATCCTGTCATCGGTCGGGAAAAGGAAATCAACCGGATCATCCAGATACTTTCACGCAGGAGGAAGAACAATCCCGTAATCATAGGTGAACCGGGAGTGGGAAAAACCGTCATTGTCGAACGTCTGGCGCAGAGAATTGTCAACTCCGAAGTGCCGGATACCCTGATAGGCAAAAGGGTTAAAGTATTGGAAATGTCAGAACTCATAGCCGGAGCAAAAATGCGTGGAGAGTTCGAGGAACGCATGAAAGCGGTGAAAGATGAAATCATTGCCGCGCAGGGAAACATCATCCTTTTCATTGATGAACTCCACACAATCGTCAGCGCCGGGGCGGGGGCAGGGGGCGTTGATGCTTCCAATATGCTCAAATCGGCTCTTTCCAAGGGACAGCTTCAGTGTATTGGAGCCACTACACTGGATGAATATAAAAAACATATTGAGGAAGATAAAGCGTTGTCACGGAGATTTCAACCCGTTCTTGTTCAAGAACCCTCCATTGAAGGTACCATTAAGATTCTTGATGGGCTCAAGACACGTTATGAAAAACACCATTCAATCCTGTATCAGGAGGAAGCTCTGGCCACCGCCGCGAAACTTTCTGAAAAACATATTTCCGATCGGGCTCTGCCAGACAAGGCCGTGGATTTGCTGGACGAGGCGGGTGCTCAGAAACATTTGGCCCTGATTAATGTTCCCGCTCATATCAGGGAACTGGAGAATGAAAAAAATCGTTTGAACCTCAAACAAAAGGAAGAATTCGCACAACAAAATTTTCCGGCTGTGGCTTCGATTCGTCAAGAAATCATTAGCATTGACAATAAGCTGGAACAAGAACGTGAAGACTGGAAACAATCTCTCGCTACTATGGATAAAAATGTGACAGCGGAAGATATCGCCAATGTAGTGTCCGAGTGGACGGGTATCCCTGTCAATAAGATTCAGGAAACCGAGCAGGAAAAGCTGACCCATATGGAAAACAACCTGCATAAGAGGGTCATCGGGCAAGATAACGCTATCATCGCGGTCAGCAATGCCATTCGGAGAAACAGGGCAGGCCTCAAGGAAAAAGATAAACCGATTGGCTCCTTCCTCCTGCTTGGCCCTACCGGGGTAGGCAAAACAGAACTGGCCAAGGCGCTGGCGGAATTTCTTCTTGATGATGAGAACAGGCTGATCCGACTCGATATGTCCGAATATATGGAAAAACATTCCGTTTCAAAAATCATTGGCTCCCCGCCCGGTTATGTGGGATATGACGAGGGCGGCCAACTGACCGAAAAAGTTCGCAGACACCCCTACTCTGTCATTCTTCTGGATGAACTGGAAAAAGCACATCCCGATGTATTCAATATTCTTCTGCAATTGCTGGATGACGGCAGACTGACAGATGCCCATGGGCGCGTTACCAGCTTTAAAAATGCCATCATTATTGGAACATCAAACATAGGCTCGAAATCCATTTCAGAACCCAACAAAGGCATCGGGTTTGGAAAAACCCAAGTCAGCAAACAATATGAGGTCATTAAAAGCCTGGTGATCAACGAGGCAAGAAAACTATTCAAGCCCGAATTTCTCAACCGGCTTGATGATTTAATTGTCTTTCACTCACTGACCAGGGAGAATATTCGTGCCATTGCCGATTTGATGATTCAAAACCTCAACAAACGTCTCAACGACAAAAACCTTTCCATAAGCCTGAGTTCAAAAGCTATCGACAAACTTTCTGAGGATGGCTACAGCGAAGTTTATGGCGCGCGGCCTTTAAAGCGTTTGATAGAAAATGAAATCGAAAACCCTATTTCCATGAAAATTTTGACCGGAAACTTTAAATTTGGCGACAAAATTAACGTGACCCTCAAGGGTGGTCGATACAGCTTTTCCAGCGAAAAATGAAACCGGCTCCCATTGATGACATTGCGCACAATAAAAAAATAGTCATTATGGCTTTAATGGTAGCCCTGGGGGTAATATTGCATCGGCTTGAAGCCCTGCTCCCCCTGCCCACCCCCTGGGTCAAACTCGGGCTGGCCAACCTGATGACCCTTATGGCTCTGATATATTTAGGAACCCGTGAGGCTTTCATAGTTACCCTGCTTCGGGTCATACTCGGCTCAATCCTGGGGGGAACATTTTTGGGTCCCACCTTTTTTCTCAGCCTGGTCGGCGGCCTTACTGGAACCGCGATCATGTGCGGAATTTACCATGGGGGGAAAGGCCCGTTCAGCCTTATTGGCGTCAGTATTTGTGGGGCCTACACCCATACTTTCACCACGGCAATCTGTGTCTATTTTCTTCTTATAAAACAAACTTCCTTTTTTGTCCTGCTCCCCTTTTTCTTCTCGCTGGCTCTGGTAACCGGCACTTTGACGGGAATAGCGGGTAATCTTTTATCCCGAAAAATGGAGTTCCCACTTAAGTATTCCCAAGCCGGTTAAAGGTTTTACAAAAAATTTCCGATAAAATTGTTTTAGACATTAAAAGTTTCTTGTTCTAAAATCTATTGTGTGTAAATGATAACCAGGGCTCTTAATGAGTAATTCATCCGATCCAGACAGCAAGTTTGCCTTATTAGCAGAATTCTGGGATTTTCTTAAAACCCGGAAAAAATGGTGGTTGGGGCCCATTGTCTTCATCATGCTACTGATGAGCCTGCTTATCGTTCTAACAGAGGGTAGCGCCGTTGCCCCTTTTATTTACACCCTATTCTAAATCTTACCTTGCCTAAACTTTCCATAGTTATTCCCGTTTATAACGAACGCGATACGCTTCGTAAGTTGATTGACAAAGTCGAAGCTGTGGACTACGCGAAAGAAATTATTCTGATTGATGATTACTCCACGGACGGAACACGGGATGTCTTGAATGAATATGAAGGCCGGGAAAATTTTCAAGTCCTTTATCATGATAAAAACAAAGGTAAAGGCGCCGCATTGCGCACCGGATTTTCCAAAGTCCGGGGGGATATCATCATCATTCAAGACGCGGACCTTGAATACAATCCTGTCGACTACGGAACTTTGCTGGAACCCATTTTGGACGGGCGAGCCGATGTGGTTTATGGATCCCGGTTCCAGGGAGGAACACATCGGGTATTGTTCTTCTGGCATTACCTTGGCAATAAATTTCTTACCACCCTGTCGAACATGTTCACCAATCTAAATCTTACCGACATGGAGACCGGCTATAAGGTATTCACAAAAAAAGTGAACGATTCGCTGACCTTCAAGTGCAACCGTTTTGGATTTGAACCCGAATTCACCGCCAAGGTTGCGAAGAGTAAATTCCGGGTCTATGAAGTTCCCATCTCATACAGCGGCAGAGACTATTCAGAAGGGAAAAAAATCACCTGGAAAGACGGCTTCGCGGCGATCTGGTATATTTTCAAATTCAAGTTCACGAATTGAATTATTCCCTTTAACATTCCTCCAGCCTGTCCCCGCAATGCGGACAAATTTCATCCTGCTCATCCACTTCCGTTTTGCAGACAGAGCAAACCTGAATCCTTTCGCGTTCTTCGAGTAGCCGACGAGCTTGTTCCGCGTCTTCTCTAAGTGTCCAGAGCCTGACTTTCATTAGATCCGCGACCGGAGCAGGCTCGGCGTGAAAAGAGATGTTCTCCAACTGGCAGGGAATACCCTCACTTTCCAGAAAACCCCGCATAATATGGGCATTGGCTTCATTTAATACCGTGCAAAGGATCACCAGGTCGGGGGCTTCCTCCTGCAGTTTTGAGAGCACAAGCTTCTCATTGCATTCCGAACAAAGGAAATGCGTATCAGGGAACTCTTCTTCGCAATTCGGGCAATATTTCATACACTTATTCTAAAGCCGTTTGAGCAGTCGGTGTACTCCTTCATGAACATCTTTCACCGTAATGTCTTCAAGGCAATAAGGCTTGTAATGGGGGGAGGGTTTGCATTCTTTAAAAAACTTCTGTCTGCAAGGGGAACAAGAAAAATTCCTCGTCACCATTTCCTGCTTTTCGGGAGCCATATAGGGGCCGGTCGACTCAGGACTTCCTGGTCCAAAAATCCCCAAGACCGGAATCCCGGCCATTGCCGCAAGGTGCATCATTCCGCTATCATTGCCAATGAACAAGTGGCTTCTCTTTAACAGGCCAGACAAAACCCTCAAATTTACTGGTGGAATGATCCTGATTGATTCAGGGGGGCCAAAATTTCTAATCCGGTTCAACAATTCTGATTCCTTCTCCGTACCCAGAAGAACCACTCGCTTATCGTCTTCTTTAATCAGCTTCTGACACAATATTCCGAATCTTTCGACATGCCAGCTCCGTTCTGTTTTTGAGGTTGCCGGGTGCAAGGTGATAAATTCTTCCTGCTCACTCAGACCCATATCTAACAAGACTTCTCGAACTGTCGCGTCCCCTTCCTGTGGAATGAGAGGAACGAAGTTACGGTCGGGGGTATCCAGCTTCAGTGATGAAAGGATTTTGAAATAATATTCAACACGGTATTGTGCCTTTTTTAAATGCGCCGTTGTGGCAACAGGGTGAGTGAGCAAAATATCCCTTGCCTCTGTGTTATAGCCCAGGCGGCATTTTGCTCCTGTCAGGCTTAAAAGAAACGCTGAACCAAAGGAGTTGGGAAACACCACCCCAACATCAAAATTATATTTTTTCAGATTGCGGGCAAAACCAACTCGTTGCCAAAAACGGTTTTCTGATCCAGAAGGCATGGTTAAAACCGTATCAATGGCAGGGTGTCCAAGAAGCAATTCATCGGAGGGATGCCTCGCGACAGCAAAAATTCGGGCCACCGGATAAGCACGGCGCAAGGATTGTATTACTGGCAGGGTCAACACCACGTCGCCGATCCAGTTGGGCATCCACAATAAAAAGCTTTGGATATCCTGACTATGAAGAGGGCGAGTTATGTCCATAACCTTGGCCGTTACAGGCCAGCATGACGCTGGACTCAATTAGCAATGTATTTACTTTACGGGCAACCGCGGCCCAAGCACCCATTGCCACCTGCCGCAAGGTGCCGTTTACTTGACCCTTTTTATTTGGGCGCCCAGACCGGAAAGCTTTTTTTCCATACTCACATATCCGCGGTCAATATGATAAACACGGGAAATGACGGACTGGCCTTTCGCGGCCAGAGCGGCTAGTACCAGTGAGGCACTGGCTCGTAGATCGGTGGCCATCAAGGGCGCTCCCGAAAGATTTTGCACTCCATTGATGATTGCAGTATGCCCATCCAATGTGATGTCTGCTCCCATCCTTTTTAATTCCGCGACATGCATGAACCGGTTCTCAAATACAGTCTCCATAATAATACTCTGTCCGCGCGACAAAGTCATCAACGCCATGAACTGGGCCTGGATATCAGTGGGAAATCCCGGGTAAGGATGCGTTCGGGCATTGACGGCCAGAAAGGGTCTGCCGCCCCGGACTCTGATTGAAGAGGCTTCGACTTCCACATCAACCTGCGCTTCCTGCAATTTGAGAATAATGGGTTCCACGTGTTGCGGAATACAATTTTCTATCAACACTTCTCCCTTGGTGATGGCGGCCGCAATCATATAAGTACCCGCTTCAATACGGTCAGGAAAAATACGGCATTCGATCGGGTTCAACGAGGAAACCCCCTGGATGGTAATCATATCGGTGCCTTGACCTTCAATTTTGGCTCCGGCCTGATTCAAAATATCCGCCAGAAATACAACCTCCGGTTCCTTGGCCGCGTTTTCCAGAACGGTTTTCCCGTCCGCAAGAGATGCCGCCATCATCAGGTTCGCGGTTCCTGTTACCGAAACAGTGTCAAAATAAAATTGGGTTCCCTTCAGGCCATCTACAGCTCCATGCACATAGCCCTGCTCCAGCCATACCTTTGCTCCCATTGCCTCGAGCCCTTTGATATGGAGATCAATGGGCCGCGCTCCTATTGCACACCCTCCCGGCAGGGAAACCCGGGCTCGGCCCAACTTGGCCAGCAAAGGCCCCAGGACCAGGCAGGAAGCACGCATCGTAGAAACCAGGTCATAAGGCGCTTCCGGGTTGTCTGCGCAAGACGTGTCTAAAATAATTTTTTCATTGCTATAGCTTTCAACTTCCGTCCCCAGATCCTTGAGAAGCTGGATCATGGTTGCCACATCACGGACTTTCGGGACCCCTTCAATAATATTCCGTCCGCGGGTCAGCAAGGTTGCCGCCAGAATGGGAAGCACCGCGTTCTTGGCACCACTGATCTTTACAGCACCCTCTAAAGGCCGGCCGCCCTCTATGACAATCTTATCCATTCACAGTCCTCGCCAGTACCACTCTGTCATAACCGGAATAATCCTGAACCACCTGGATACCCTTATACCTCTTACTGCTTTCCATTAAAGCAACCACGGCCTCTGCTTGAGTGTGCCCAATTTCTAAAGCCAACAAACCATTTTCTTCCAGTTTCTCCCATGCCATGGGAACAATAAAGCGGTAATAGTCCAAACCATCTCTCCCGCCATCCAAAGCCTGGGTTGGTTCATATTGCCAAACCTCAGGCATGCACTTCGATAAGTTTTCCGATTCAATATAGGGTGGGTTGGAAACAATAAGGTGATAGGGACGTTGCCAGTCGGTCTCCAGCAGGCTGGCGGACACAAAGTTAATCCGTTCTGCCACAGCATGACGCAAGGCATTTTCCCGCGCGACTTCCAGGGATTGAGCAGAATTGTCAATCGCGGTGACAAGGCTTTGAGAAAGTTCTTTGGCTAAAACAATGGCAAGGATTCCCGATCCGGTACCAAGATCCAGAATTTTCACCGGCGAGGAAGGTATCTTTGCAAACGCTTTCAGACATTGCGCAACAAGAATTTCCGTTTCCGGGCGGGGTGTCAGAACTTTATCATTCACCGCAAATTCGAGGGACCAAAATTCCTGGATTCCGGTAATGTGAGAAACCGGTTCGCGCAATACTCTTCTCTCAATACTCGAACAAAATTTCTCTGCCTCAATGCGATTCAAAAACCGTTCAGGATAGGCCATCAATACCGTTCTGGATATATCAAGGCTATGCGCCATTAAGACTTCCGCGTCCAACCGGGGCGATGCAACCTCTGCAAGTTTATGCTGAGCCCATTCGAGATAAGAGGAGAGGGTCATTTTTGTGCCTGCAAGAACCTCCACCTTATTCTCCTTTCAGTGCTTGCGCCTGGTAATGAAGCGTTAACGCATCGATGATCTCAGTAAGGTCTCCCTCCATCACCAGAGACAGCTTGTGCAGGGTTAAACCTACCCTGTGGTCGGTCACTCGCTCTTGCGGGTAATTATAAGTACGAATGCGCCCACTGCGGTCACCTGTGCCCACCTGCTGTTTGCGCTCACTGGCCAAGGACTCCTGCTGTTTTCTTTGTTCCTCGTCGTACAACCGGGCTCTCAAAACCTTCATGGCTTTTTCGCGGTTTTTGTGTTGCGACTTTTCATCCTGACAGGTCACGATCATTCCGGTTGGGATGTAAGTCAAACGAACTGCTGAGTCTGTTGTATTGACACTTTGTCCACCTGGGCCGGATGAACGATAGACATCAATTTTTATGTCCACCGGATTAATTTTAATATCCACGTCCTCCACCTCCGGCAAAACCGCAACCGTCACGGCAGAGGTATGAATACGTCCCTGGCTTTCTGTATCAGGCACCCGTTGCACCCGGTGGGTACCACCCTCATATTTTAATTTACTGTAGGCCCCTTTCCCCGCTATATTAAAGATAACTTCCTTGAACCCACTTTTTGCCGACAGGCTGGAGCTTAAAATTTCCACCTGCCATCTTTTCTCCTCAGCATATCTCGAATACATGCGGAACAAGTCACCCGCAAAAAGGGCCGCCTCTTCACCCCCTGTACCAGCGCGGATCTCCATAATAACGTTGCGGTCATCACGTGGATCTTTGGGAAGCAAGAGAATTTTCAGGTCTGCTACCGCTTTCTCTTTTTGGATTTCCAGAACAGCCAGATCCTCCTCCGCCATTTCAATCAATTCCGGATCTTTTTCTTCGTTAAGAATTTTCTTATTTTCTTCCAGTTGTCGGGTGACCCTTTGCCAGTCCCGATATCGAAGGACGATCGGACTAAGATCAGACTGCTCCCGCGCAAATTTCTGGAACGCGGATTGATTGGAAATGATTTTAGGATCGCTGAGAAACTGGTTGAGATCGTTATAACGCTTCTCAACCGATTTCAGCTTATCAAACATGGATGGATTCTAGAAAAACCCCGGGGGATCGGGGTTAAGAAGTAAAAAGGTGGATGCGCTTATTGAGGATTGGCTGATTCCTGCATGCCCGCAGGCTTCGCCTTAGCGTATTTGCGCTTGAATTTTTCAATGCGGCCGGCAGTATCCATAAGCTTCTGCTTTCCCGTGTAAAAGGGATGGCATTGGGAACAAACTTCCACATGAAGGTCTTTCAAAGTTGCGCGAGTCTGTACTTCTGTTCCACATGCACACCGCACTGTGGTTTCAAAATATTCAGGATGAATGGCGTCTTTCATTTTCTCACCGTCAGGAGTTCATAGTCGCCAGAAATTCGGCGTTGGTTTTGGTTTCTTTAATCTTCTGTAAGAGAAGGTCCATCGTATCATGGATGCCCATAGGGAGCAAAACTTTTCTTAATAACCAGACACGCTGGAGGTCTTCTTCCGGCAAAAGGAGTTCTTCCTTCCGGGTTCCAGAGCGATTGATGTCGATCGAGGGGAAGGTCCTCTTGTCTGCCAGCTTGCGGTCGAGGACAATTTCCAGGTTACCCGTCCCTTTAAATTCTTCGAAAATAACATCATCCATGCGGCTTCCTGTATCAATAAGAGCCGTGGCAATGATGGTCAGGCTTCCACCTTCCTCCAGATTTCTCGCGGCCCCAAAAAACCGTTTGGGTCTTTGCAAAGCATTGGAATCCACACCGCCCGACAAAACCTTACCACTGGGCGGAACAATAGCGTTGTAAGCTCGGGCCAAACGGGTGATACTATCGAGCAGAATGACCACATCCCGCTTATGCTCTACCAGTCTCTTGGCTTTTTCAATGACCATTTCAGCGACCTGCACATGCCTTTGCGCTGGCTCGTCAAAAGTGGAACTGATGACCTCGCCCCGGACCGAACGTTCCATATCTGTTACTTCTTCCGGCCTCTCATCAATGAGCAAAACGATCAACGCCACTTCCGGGTAATTTGTGCTGATGCTGTTGGCGACAGACTGCAACAACATGGTTTTTCCGGTTCGAGGCGGCGCCACGATCAACCCACGCTGGCCTTTACCAATAGGGGTCATCAAGTCCATCACCCTGGCGCTGTAATCTTTGCCGCCTGGTGTCTCCAGCCTGAGCCGCTCTTCAGGATAAAGCGGAGTCAGGTTATCAAATAAAATTTTATCCTTGGTTTTATCCGGGTTCTCAAAGTTAATCGCCTCCACCTTCAACAGGGCGAAATAACGCTCACTGTCCTTGGGAGGACGAATCTGACCGGAAATGGTATCACCCGTACGCATATCGAACTTGCGGATCTGGGATGGCGACACATAAATATCATCAGGACCCGGAAGATAATTATACGTCGGCGCCCGCAGGAACCCGAATCCATCAGGGAGAATTTCCAGCACCCCCTGGCCAAACATCAGGCCATCCTTTTCAGTCTTGGCTTCAAGAATCCTGAAGATCAGGTCTTGTTTTCTAAGCCCGCTGTGGCCCTGAATCTTCAGTTCCTTGGCAATATTGGTGAGTTCAGATATGGTTTTCGCCTTGAGTTCTTCAATATTCATCTGGGTCATGGTTTGTGGCTTCTTTGAGGGAGATCAGGAGATTTGTTCTCGTAAATAGTTACGCCCTTGGATTGGAGCTCAGGTTCAAAGACGAGGAAGATTCGATAATAGTTGGGTATCCAAAGATTGCAGAGTTTGTTCTATAATTAACGGCGATAGCACGGGAAATTTAACTGGGCAATTGATTGGTTTTTCAGGGATTTTGTTTGGGAGCTTTTGGAGCTTACTCACTTTATCCAGTTCTGTGCTTTTTGTCAACTCCTTTTATCTATGATGTCCTTTTATCTATGAAATTTTCACCCCACCATCCCAGGAGGTCTTTGCACAACCCCGAGATTACCCGTTCCGGGCACGAAAGCTAAGGT
>PCTK01000141.1:0-6776 GCA_002786505.1 Nitrospinae bacterium CG22_combo_CG10-13_8_21_14_all_47_10
GCGCGCTCCCAGCTGCGCCACAGCCCCATTTATTTGTTTTTTTGGTCCTGCCGGCTTGCCTACCTGCCATGCAACCGTTTGATATTAACGATTATCCGGCAACTGTCAAGCATAAAACTTTCCCACCTCGACCCTCTATTGCCTTCCGCCTTATTCTCTATATAATGGGTTGCAGTTTCCAGACCAAAACGTCATTCTTTTACTCGTCATTATCACTGTGATCAAAACTTTCAAACGCAGAATTCGGAATATTTTCATCACCGGGTTGCTGATCACCCTGCCGATCGCGCTGACATGGTTCATTTTGCAGTTCCTGTTCAAGAACCTCGATGCCCTGTCTCCGGTTTTTACCAATATTTTGATCCAGTTGGGCGCGCCTTTTCCCAAGGGTTACCGCATCCCTTTTTTGGGTGTGTTGATAACCCTGCTGATCGTGCTCACCGTGGGCTGGCTGACCACCAGCTTTTTCGGAAAAAAAATATTCGAACTCGGCGAAACCATTGTTGAAAAAATCCCCTTCGTCCGCCGGATTTATACAGGCTCCAAGCAGGTGGTCCTATCCATCGCCCATGCCGACACCTCAACCTTTCGCAAAGTCGTCCTGCTCGAGTTCCCGCGCCGGGGGCTTTGGGCCATCGGGTTTGTGACCGGCGAGTCCCGCGGGGAGGTGCAACGGCTCACGAAGGAAATTATGCTCAACGTGTTCGTTCCGACCATGCCTAACCCCACTTCCGGATTCCTGATCTTCTCTCCGATCAGGGAACTCACGGAAATTTCCATGACCATTGAGGAAGGCATCAAATATGTGGTTTCTGGCGGCATCGTCAGCCCGCCGGTACTCAAAGTCATCGAAGCTAAAGGGCTGAAGATTGAGCAACCCTCCTGATCCCCACATTCTCTATATCGACAACCATTTAATAGCGGTGTTCAAACCTGCGGGAGTGCTCACCCAGGGCGACGATTCCGGCGAAGTTTCACTCATGGATCAGGTAAAGGACTGGATCAAGACAGAATATAAAAAACCGGGCAAAGTGTTTTTGGGGTTGGTGCACCGACTCGATAGGCCCGTATCGGGAGTGGTCGTGTTCGCACGTACTTCCAAAGGTGCTTCGCGGCTCTCGGAGCAGTTTCGTCAAAAAACCACAAAGAAAATTTATCAGGCTCTGGTCGAAGGGGCTCCACAACCCCGGCACGCCAGTTTGACGCACTACCTGAGAAAAGAGAAATCCCTCAAGGCCACCGTATTCCCCCGCCCTACTCCCAATGCCAAAGAAGCGCTATTGGATTATCAAGTCGTCGAAAATTTTTCCGGCACCAGCTTGCTTGATATTCAATTGCATACCGGAAGGTTCCACCAGATCCGCGCGCAACTCTCCTTCATTGGACACCCCATCGTTGGCGACAAAAAGTATGGCGCAAGTTCCGCGTTGCCGGAAGGACGGATCGCCCTTCACGCCCGGCGCATGACCTTTAATCACCCCACCAGCAAAGAGGAAATCGTCATCGACTGCCCCCTGCCTCAGGACTGGCCTGCTGGCCTGTAAAAACAAGCAATGCCTTGAGTTTAGCGGCAGGTCTTTTGCTAATGGGTGGAAGGTGTTACAACTGGCATTTGTAGCGAGTCTTTCACCAGGTCGTCTTTTCGGGTATGGAAACCCATATCAATCAAAAGGGAAATCAAAACGGGAACCAGGAACAGAGTGAACAGGGTAGAGATGCTCAATCCGCCGATCAAGGCCGTACCCATGCCACGGTACAGTTCGGTGCCAGGACCTTCGCCGAATGCCAGAGGAATCATGCCGAACACGCTGGAGATAACGGTCATCATGATGGGCCGCAACCGCGTCTGGCAGGAAACAAGAAGGGCCTCGCGTTCCTCCATGCCCGATTTTATATTGTTGAGCATTTGATGGACGATGAGGATGGCGTTATTAACGACGATGCCCGCGAGGATGACGATTCCCAACTGGGTCAAAATATCAAAGGTGATCCAGTTCCAGTCATCGGCCATGGCCTTGGCGTTGGCCACGTTCCATTCATTAAGAATTTCAAGGATGTTTCCACGTTGATACATGTTGTTCCAGGTGATCCCCAGAAAGGAACCGGAAACAGCCAGCGCCACCGTCAGCATAACAATGAACGGCCTTAGAAAGGAGGAAAACAGGGCCACAAGAAGCAGGTAGATAAAGCCCAGCGCATAAGAGAAACTATTCATCAAAGCTTTTTCAGTGGATGCCAGTTCATCGGCAGAGCCACCGATGCGCAACCCGTATTCCTGCCCAAGATTTATTCTGGCGTCCGCCAATACTTCTTTATCAACCCGGTTGATGACCAACTGCATCGGCACATCTTTCCTCACTTGAACACTAAGCTTGATCGCGCGTTCGGTTCCAATATGATCAATGCGTGCAGGGCCAGCGTCAATATCCACATCAACCAAATGCCCAAGATGCGTCATCATACCTTCGTCGGTCCAAACCGGCAGGGAACGATAGTCTTCCAGCCCCAGTTTATTGTTATCTTTCTTTTGCACCAGGACAAAGTCGATGGGCTCGCCCCGGTCGTTGAACTCACCCAGATATTTACCGGCATTGAGCGACTCGATAATATCTCCAATTTCCTGCATCCCCATATCCAGCCGGGCCGCGTCTTCCCGCCGGGGAATGAACCGAAGCTCCGGGTTGCCAAACTTGAACTCTGGCCGTGCTGAGTGAACCCCCGGAATATCGGAAATCTGCCCGATCAAATCCAACGCTTTGGTTTTCAGTTTCAACATATCCGGGCCAGTGATTTCAACTTCAAAGGTTTTGTCGGCAGACCGGAAAATTGGTCTCTGCACCGCAAAGGCGAACCGGTAACCGGGAATGCGGAAAATCTCGCGCCCCATTTCTCCTGATTTAATCGCCATCTTCACTTCTCCGCGCTGGCCAGCCGCCAACTCTTTTTGAATGATGGCCCCGCCTCCATTGAATCGTTGTGAAAAAACCAGGAAGTTGCGGTTGACATCTTCCATTGCCACAATTTTTTTTTCAAAATCAGCCATGTAACGCATATTTGTTTCTGCCGGTGCCCCCGCTACCGGTTCGATAAGCATGAAAACCATATTATTATTGCCATACGGCAGATAATCCTTTTCCGGCAGGTTCTTGCCGCTGTACCACAACACCCATCCCACACCGGCGATAACACACACTCTAAAAAAAATACTGACAGGGGAATGATGAAGTATCCACTCCATACCGCTGGAATAAGCATCGCCTATTTTTCTCCCAATCAGGACCACCGGCCTGAAAAGAGTGCGGTGAAAAATTCCCGGCCTGTATTCCTCACCGGGCTTGAGGCGAATCAATAACGTGGTCAAGGTCGGAATGACAGTGATGGATACCAACAAAGACAAAGCTATGCTTGCGCTGATGGTAATGGCAATGTCGCGGAACATCTGGCCCGCCTCTTCCTGGATAAACACGATGGGAATAAAAACCGCGAGGGTCGTCAGCGTTGAAGCAAGCACTGCTCCCCAGACTTCCGAAGCTCCATCGTAGGCGGCTTTAAAAACGCCTTTTTTCATGGTGAGATGACGATAAATATTTTCCAGCACCACAATCGAATTATCAACCACCATGCCGACGGCAAACGCCATGCCCGCAAGCGATATAATATTAATACTTCGATCCAGAACCTTGAGAACGATAAATACCGATACCAGGCTGACCGGAATGCTGATGGCAACAATGAGTAGCGACCGCACCGAACCTAAAAACACCAGTAAAATAGCCACGGCCATCAAGGCCCCCATCCCCAGGTTTGACTTCACCAGGCGCATGGCCTCGTCGATATAGTCGACATCCTGATAAACGATATTTAATTCAAGAGGGATTCCCCGGTTCAACAACTCCTGATTCAGCAACTCTACTTTTTTCGCGGCCAGGTTGCAGGTTTCCACCACATTGGCTCCGGCCTTGCGGATCACTCCAAACGCATTGGACAGGTTTCCGCTGATGCGGACCAGGGAAGCGGTTCTTTGATAGCCGTCCACCACCGTGGCAAAATCTTTCACCTTGATGGTTTTATCACCATCACGCTTGATAACTGTGTCGAGGATATCCTCTGGACCCAGGAACTCTCCCAAAGCCCGAACCGTATAGGCGCGGTTGGCTTCGTCGTGGAATCCCGCGCGGGTGTTCTGGTTTTCCTCCGACAGCCTGTCTATCACTTCCTTATAAGTCAAATGCAGGCGGGCCATGCTGAAGGGATCAAACTCAACACGCATTTCCCGCTCTTCCCCGCCGAAGTGCCAGACATCGGCAACGCCATTTACCCGTCTGAGGGCAGGCGCAATGATATCCTCACCGATCTTGTACATATAGTTTTGGTCGAGGTTGGGCATCTTTTCATTGGGCTTGTCAAAAACAATCCACATGATCGGGCTGGAGTTGTCGCTCGAAATCGACCGCAGGATCGGTTTGTCAGAATTGACAGGAAGGTCCTTAACCTGTTGCAGTTTGTTGTTGACATCAAGCACCGCCAGGTTTTTGTCAACGCCCCAATCAAACTCCAGGTTGATGGTGCTCAATCCATGCTGACTGGTGGATGTCATTTTTTTCACACCTTCCACCGATTCAAGCTGGTCTTCCAATCGGCGCGTGATATTGCGTTCCACCTCATCAGGGGAAAGCCCCGGATATTCGGTCTTGACCTCAATCTCGGGCTTATCTACGGTTGGAGTCAATTGCCTGGGCAGAGTCTGGAAACAAAGCATGCCCACCACGGTGGCCATCACAATGACCACCGTCACCGTGTGGTAGTTTCGGATAGACTGATCAATGAGTTTCATCAGGTCTCCGGGGTGCTGGGCTTGCCGGGGTCTTTGTCCGCTGAGTTAAATGGCGTTTCCGCTTTTGGTTCCGGGTTGGTTAAAAAAACTTTAACACCTGGGAAAACCGCACCGGAACCTCGCATGACAAGATCAACCTTTGGTCCCAATTGGTGGGTGAAGTCCTCGACCTCAACAAAATCATTCCGCTCCTTGAAAGCCCTCACCGGAACACGATGGGCATGACCATCTTTGACGATATAAACAAGGGTCCCTTTCTCGCCAATAACCAGAGATACCGCCGGGACATGCAACACGTTTTTGCGAACACCAAAATTCAAAGTACTTTCCAGCGTCAGGCCTGGGAATAAAGAAGGGTTTGGATCGGGCAAATCGATTTGCACCGTGATATTGCCGGAGTAAATGTTAGCATCGGGAATCACCCGGATGAGCCGCATGAGGTTTCTGTGATGCTCAATCTTCAAGCCCAACTCCCTTGCCAGAAAGCTCGCCCCTTCAAGCTGTTTCAATTTATTCCTGTAGCCCTGCGGCATTTCTAAAACTGCCTTCAGGCGGGAGGAACCAATCATTCCCACAATAGGAGTTCCCGTTTCGGCAAAAGCGCCCTGCTCAATTTCCTTGGTAATAATAACCCCTTCGAAGGGAGCCATAATATTCACCTTCGAAAGATTCAGTTGCGCCACCGCGACCTGTTTTCGGATCGCCTGCATTTCTGATTCCAACTTTTCAATATCCTCACTACGCCCCTTCATTCCTGCGGCCAGTTCCGCCTTGCTGGCCCTCAAAAACTCCTCGGCCTGACGGACCTTGTCAGTCGCCGTGTCGAGACTCGACTGCGGCAAAACCTTTTCCGCCACCAGCTTTTGGGCGCGCTCCAGCTCTATTGAGGCCAGGTTCAAGGCACTTTCGGCGGCGTGCATTTTTGCTTCCAGCCTTTCCTTGTCTTCCGGCCGCAACCCTCCCTGAACCTTTTGATATTCCTGTTGCACGGAAGAAAGGTCGGCCTGCAACCTTTCGAGAACCAGTTCATACTCCCTCGGGTCCACCTGAGCCAGCAGGTCTCCGGCCTTCACCTTCATCCCCTCTTCCACCGCAATCCGGGTGATTTTTCCGCGGACTTCCGCATTGACCACCACCCTCTTCTCGGCCTGGATATTGCCCACCGCGCGAACTTCGTCCACCACATCCATGTACACAACTTTGCCCACCTGGACCGGGAGCGAAAATTCTTTCTTTTTTGCCTGAGGAAGGTTTTCTTCAGAAGAAGAGCACGAGACCAGAAGAAGTAAAAACAGTGAAATAAATGGCTGATTAAATTTGCGAAACAAAATTCTGATATAATCCCCCTCCAAACAGGGCATTTTTTTATAGTAAGACTTTGAAATAATTATCCTATAGTAGCAATCAAAGGTTTTCAAACACATTCATGGCACATTCAACAACAGAAAACTATCCGCTCGACCAATTCGATTACCAATTGCTCGATACCGGAGAATTCCAGAAACTCGAACAATTCGGTCCGCACCGCTTCATTCGCCCCGCTCCCCAGGCCATTTGGCCCAAATCCCTTTCTCCCAGCGAGTGGAAAAAGGCAGAAGGGGAATACAAATATTTCAAGGGCAAGGACACGGGCGGTGAATGGAAGTTTTTCACCAAACTGCCAGAAGAAGGGTGGACCATTCCGTTCCGCAACCTGGTCTTTAAAGTCCAACCCACAGGGTTCGGGCATATCGGGCTCTTCCCCGAACAGGCCATCAATTGGCTGTGGATCATGAATCAGCTTAACAAGCTTAACGGCAAAGAAATACAAGTACTTAATGTTTTTGGCTATACCGGTGCCAGCACCATTGCGGCGGCCTCTGCCGGGGCTCACGTCACCCATATTGACGCTTCCAAGGCCTCCGTCACCTGGGCTCGGCGCAATCTCAAACTCTCCGGCCTG
>PCTK01000141.1:6865-7008 GCA_002786505.1 Nitrospinae bacterium CG22_combo_CG10-13_8_21_14_all_47_10
CATGGACCCGCCCTCTTTCGGCCGTGGACCCAAGGGAGAAGTCTGGAACATCGAAAATATGCTTTCCAAATTCATGGAAGCCTGCCAGAACATCCTCAGTGACTCACCGGCATTTTTACTGTTCACCACCCACTCGCCGGGAT